>JASLMQ010000913.1 GCA_030746455.1 Candidatus Latescibacterota bacterium | reverse complement strand
GCTCCTGCAAGCTGGTGATCCTGCTGGTCGATGCACTGGGATACCTGGCGGTGGAAGAGCAGATGGCCCGTGATCCAAGACTGGGGCTGAGCGCCCTGGCAGAGAAGGGCATCTTCTCGCCGCTGACCTCGGTCTTTCCGTCGACCACGGCCGTGGCCCTCACGACCCTTCACACGGGCCTGGACCCCGTCTCGCACGGGATCACGGGGTACCGGATGTATCTCCCCGACAGGGAGATCGTGGCCAACATGATCCACCTCCGGTCCGAGGGGAGCGAGGATGTTCGTCTTCTGCAGAAGCGCGGCGACGCCCGAAGGCTTCTCGGGGTCCCCACGGTCCATCGTCTCCTGGCACGAGCGGGGGTCCCCTCCATTTGCCTGATCCGCAACGAGATCGCCAACAGCGGGCTGTCCGAGCTCCTGTATCAGGGCGCGTCCGAGGTGATTCCCTTCGTGAGCTCATCGGACCTGTTCGTTCAGATCCGCAAGCTGGTGGCGTCAGACCCCGGCAGGCCGGCCTGTATCTGGGCCTATTGGGGCCACCTCGACACCATTCAGCACCGGTATGGCACCGGCGGCAACGAGCCTCCTGCGGAGGTGCGGAACCTCGCTTACAGCCTGCAGGAGGAACTGTTGAGACCCCTGGAGCGGTCGCGGGGGGTGAAGGCCTCTCTGATGCTGCTTTCGGATCACGGGCACGTGGACTGCCAGCTGGAGGACGTGCTCCAGATCCGCAGGCTGCGGAAGCTACAGACGATGCTGGCCGTTCCCCCGGCGGGGACGGGACGGTCGCCCTACCTTCACCTGAAGGCCGCGGAGGCCTCGCAGGCAGCCGCCTACCTTGCCGGGACACTGGGCGACCGCGCCCTCGTGGTGGGCCGGGACGAGGCCCTGTCCGGGGGCCTCTGGGGACCCGGGAAGGCGTGGCGGGATCTGCCGGGCCGGATCGGGGACGTGGTGCTGCTTATGCGGGGGGCGAGGACGGTCTTCTACCCGCATCGCGCCAAGTCGAGGGTCTCCCATGTCGTGGGAGGGCGTCACGGGGGCCTCCACGAACGGGAGATGTTGGTGCCGCTCTTCTGCTCCAAGCTGTAGAGAAGGACTAGCGACCCCGGAGTAGCAGAATCAGCGTTTTGTCAGGCCTGATAAGGGGTTACGGCGGTTCCTTCGCCGGGAAAACTGTTGACTGCCCTGGGGTAAAGGAGTATATTGTGGAACTGACCACTTGCACCGCTGCACTCGTGGAGGTTACTCGAGACGGTGGATGACCGCGAGGCCTCAGACGCGACGTCGATGCGCATGGCTCTGGCGGAAGCGGAGTGCGCGGCTCAGGCAGAAGAGGTTCCGGTGGGAGCCGTGGTTGTGAAGGACGGCCGGGTCCTGGGGCGGGGCCACAATCGGACCCGCCTGGATGAGGATCCCACGGCCCACGCCGAGATGGTCGCGATCCGTGCGGCGGCGAACGCGCTCGGGTCCTGGCGACTGGAGGGCTGCTCTCTCTACGTGACACTCGAGCCCTGTGCGATGTGCGCGGGGGCGATCGTACTGGCACGGCTCGACAGGCTCGTATTCGGTGCCGCGGACCCCAAAGCCGGGGCATGTGGCTCCCTCAGAAATGTGGTTGAGGACCCGCGCCTGAACCATCGGATCAAGGTCGGAAGGGGCGTGCTGGAACGGGAGTGCGGGGAGGTGCTGAAGGCCTTCTTCCGAGCACGGCGCGGCGCAACACAGGCGGAGGCGGCGTCCCGACACAGGACATAGAAGCAGCGATCTTGGAGAGGTGCTGGAGTGGTCGAACAGGACGGTCTCGAAAACCGTT
>JASLMQ010000912.1 GCA_030746455.1 Candidatus Latescibacterota bacterium | reverse complement strand
GCCGCAGGTGCTCGACGACGAAGTCACCCCATCGATTCTCCGGTGTGGCCTTGTAGTAGGGCGTCGCCAGCACCGCGACGAGCCGTCCGGCCACATTCTTCGTGGGAAAGGCCCCGCCGATCAGTCCCATGCACAGGATGAGCCCCAGCTCCTGGGAGGCCAAGGACCAGCGGGGACGGAACCGCTTGAGTCCCAGATTACCAAGGAAGAGGAGCAGGAAGGGCAGCCACAGGGCCATGGGAAGGTGGCCCAGGGAGACGCGAGAGGCGCGCAACCGATAGGTGATGTCGGTTGCCAGAAGGCAGACGAGAAGGGCGAGGACCAGACCGACCAGCAAGGCGCGTGCAGACGCCCCCCGGAGTGCATCCTCGGAGGGCGTCTCGTCTGCAAGCCCGTAGTCGTGTCTGGGTTCAGTATGGGCCACGCGGCCTGCTCGGGGCAGGCGGGATCGTGGGACTGCAGCTCTGCTGGTCTATCTGACCATCAGCGCGAGCAAGGCCTTCTTCGAGAAGATGGCGTTCCTGGCCTCTTCGCGCACGATGGACCTCGGCCCATCCAGCACGTTGTCGGTCGCGCAGACCCCACGGTGGGCGGGCCCGGAGTGGCTGTAGAGGACATCGGGCTTGGCCCAATCCAGCACCTCGTCGGTGACCGTCCAGCTGGGCACGTCCACCGCCTGTTCTTCGGGAGACTGCTCGCCGGCGAGCATGCTGCGCATCAGCGTGGCGGCCTGGATGAAGTCGGCATCCTTCACGGCCTTCTTCAGGTCCGTGCAGACCTCGAAACGGGCGCCTGAAGCTTCGGCCTTGGTCTTGCTCTCGGCCAGGATGTCCGGGTCGATCGTTCCCGCGTAGGATTCCGGGACGGCCAGCACCAGATTGGTGCCCAGCACGGGGCAGGCCCTCGCGATCGAGTGCAGAATGCCGCGGGCCATCCCCGTGTAGACCACGTTCAGGCCCTCCAGGTCGCCCTTCGCCTGTTTGATAGCCATCAGCTCACCGATGACGTGGGTCGAATGGTCCAGCGGCGTGCAGGCGTTGAGCACGGGCACGGTCATGTGCTCGCAACACGCGTCGATATCCTCCTGCTTCCAAAGCCTGCCCGCGAAGGCGTCGATATACTGGTCCAGGGCTCGGGCCGTATCGGCCATGGACTCTCCACGCCCCATCTGGGTTTCCTTGGCGGAGAGGTAGACGTTGGCGCCCCCGAGCTGGGCCATTGCGGCCTCGAAGCCCAGGCGCGTGCGCGTGGACTCGTATACGAAGAGGAGGGCCTGCACCCGGCCCTTCAGGAGATCGGCATGGGTGGCATCGTATCGGTTGTCCCGGAACCACTCGCCCAGATGGATGACCTCCTCCAGCTCCTCACGAGATAGCAGCCCGACGTGGGGAAGCTGCTTCCCCCTCAATCGGTCACTCAACTCGGGAGCCGGCTGTCCTGCCAATGAATGTGCCATGGAACCCTCCTGGGTTTGAACCTCGCTAAACGTGGACTATTTGTGCAGGGCTGGCGGGCAGGTGCAATGGCCGCCGGGGTCGAGACCAGACTCATACATAAAGGGTCGGGTGGGGTCCAAGTCAAGGGAATTCTGTGAAACCGGTGGGCGCTCGTAGTCAGCCTCACATACCGTCCTGTGGTGTCCGCAGTACGTTTTAGTGTGGACAGGGCCAGCCAGATTTGTTTATAATATGCATTAACGGTCGTGAGCCCGGGGAACGCCGGGGCCTCTGCACATCCGATGGAAGGGAGGGATTCTGATGGACGCCATTGTCAAGATTCTGATGATCCTGGCCGGAGTATTCCTGATTATCGCTGGGCTCTACGCGCTCCCCGTCATCAGCGCGGCCTTGTGGAGCGTCAGTGGCTCGGGTTTTCTCTACGGTTCAATCGGTTGCTCGATGTACGCAATTGGCCTGCACGTGATCAAACCGTTTGGCGGCGGAGGTTCGGGGGAGTAGCTCGACGTGGTTCTGGTCCTGTTCCAAGGTGAGGAATCCGGTGGAGTTCTCCGGCTCACGACCCCTGCGTAGGAGAGAGCCCCGGGTGCTGTCCTGCCTGATGCTTGCCGATGATTTCACTGGAGCGTGCGACACCGGGCTCCAGTTCGTGCGATCAGGACTCCGTTGCGCGGTCGTCGTGGATCCGGCCTATGCTGCAGACCGGTCGTTGTCCACCGACGTACTGGTACTGGATACAGAAACCAGGAACTGCACACGCCCGGAGGCGGAGCGCCGTCTCCGGGCCGCGTGTGATGGGATCGCCGGGCTTTCCGCCCGGCTTTTCTACAAGAAGGTCGATTCGGCCCTGCGCGGAAACCTCGCTACCGAGATTCGGGCGGTGATGCTGGGCTTGGGGATGGACCTGTGCCTGGTGGCCCCGGCATTTCCCGAGGCGGGCCGGGTGACGGTGGGAGGGTATCACCTCGTCCACGGTGTACCCGTGGAGCGGACCGAAGTTGGACACGACCCGGGATCTCCCGTGCGCGGGTCCTACCTTCCGCATCTGCTCGACCAGGAGCAATACTTCGCGGTTCGGACCATCGGCCTGGAAGAGATCTCCGAGGGCCCCGATCAGGTGGTGGCCACCGTTGAGGGCGTAAGGGGGGCCGGGCCGACGGTGATCGTACTGGATGCGGCCTCGGCGGAGGACCTCCAGTGCATCGCGTCGGCTGCCGCGATGCTGCCGGCTCCTCCTCTGCTGTGCGGATCTGCGGGCCTCGCCGCGCAGGTTGCGGGGGCGTTCGAGCTGGATGGGAAGCCCTGGCCGGTCCGGCGCGGGTCGCGGCAAGCCGGCCCCGTGCTGCTTGTGGTCGGCAGCGCCGAATCGGCCACGCGCGCGCAGGTGGAGGCCCTCAGGCACCACCGCGGGACGGCCGAATGGGAGGTCCACGTCGATGCGACCGCGCATGCCTGGGAACGTCCTCACCTGAGCACGGTGGTGGACGAGATCGTCGGCCGGCTGTCCGACGGGCACGATGCGGCCCTTTCCCTTGTGGGCCTGCGCGAAGGGATGTCGCCCGGTGAGGTGGAAGAAGCCCTCCGCGCGCTGGGGGAGGCCGTTCGGCGGATTTTCGACCGGGTGCGGCCTGCGGGCGTGGTGGCCACCGGAGGGTGGACCGCGCTGGAGACACTGCGCGCCCTGGGAGGCGAGGGGGCCGAGATCGTTGGTGGGGTCGCAGAAGGGGTGCCGCTCAGCCGGATGGACGGCGGCCCCTTCGACGGACTGAGAATGGTGACCAAGGGCGGTGCGTTGGGAGAGGAAGGAGCGCTCGTGGATGCAGTGGACCGGCTGGGCAAGCCGCAGGCGGGGGATGAGGCAGAGCCGTTACCACTGCTTGCCATTACCATGGGGGATGCGTGCGGGATCGGGCCCGAGGTGATCGTCAAGGCCCTGGGCCATCCGGAGGTCTACCGGATCTGTCGACCGGTCGTGATCGGCCATCCCGATATCCTGAAAGCGAACCTGGCGCTGGGCGGCGGCACGCTGGAAGTGGAGACGCTCGGGTCTCCCGATTCGGGCGCGGGAAGCCCGGGGACGATAGACGTGTGGAGCCCTGTCGATGCCGATCTGTCGCAAATCGAGGTCGGGAAGGTCTGTGCCGAGGCGGGTCGTCTCGCGGGGAGCTGGGTGATGGAGGCCGTGGATCTGGCCATGGACGGGCGCATCGGCGGAATCGTGACGGCCCCCCTGAACAAGGAGGCCCTGAACCTCGCTGGATTCGCCTACGCCGGACACACGGAGATGCTGGCCGAACGTACAGGGGGACGAGATGTCAGGCTGATGCTTGCGTCGGAACGTCTCAATGTGGTCCACGCGACCGGACATGTCGCCATCCGAGACGTGCCGGGACGGCTGACGCGGAGGCGCGTGTACGATACGATCGCGCTGATCCACGGCGCGCTCGAGAACATGGGCTATGCGAATCCCAGGATAGCGGTGTGCGGTCTCAACCCGCACGCGGGCGAGGCGGGCCTCTTCGGGGACGAGGATGCCGGAGCGATTCTGCCCGCCGTGGAGGAGGCGGCCGCGGCCGGTTGGGAGGTCACAGGCCCCCTGCCGCCCGATACGGTCTTCTTCCGATCGTACAACGGGGATTTCGACGGGGTCGTCGCCATGTACCACGACCAGGGACACACGGCCGTCAAGCTGGTGGCGTTCGAGGATGCGGTCAACGTCACCCTGGGACTGCCGATCGTGCGCACGTCGGTGGACCATGGAACGGCGTTCGACATCGCCGGTAAGGGCGTGGCCGACGAGAAGAACTTGCTCCAGGCCATCCGTCTGGGCGCCCGGTTGGCCAGGGCGCGGGCACGGGATTCGGTCGGGTCGGGCTGACGCGGAGGCCGACTACTCCGTGCCAGCGACGAAGTCCATCGTGATGAGGCTGGATCCTGTGTCCGTAAAGATGGGTGTGCGC
>JASLMQ010000911.1 GCA_030746455.1 Candidatus Latescibacterota bacterium | reverse complement strand
GAGCAGGGGCTCGGCGTCCATCGCGTGCTGTATGGGGTGGGCCAGTTCTGTCCGCTTGTAGAGCTCCCCACCGAAGCGGACGGCGAGCACGCGCATGGCTTCGGCGACCATGGCGGACGACACGACCTGCGAAGGCCAGCTCCACGTGCTCCCCAGGACCATCGACGCGTGTCCCTCGCCGCGTCTGCCGTCGCGCGTCTCCACCATCGCGGAGACGTGGAGATCGGCGCCGGACCGGGGACCGGGGCCCTTGACCTCGCCCCCGAACTTGAGCGCGGCGCGGTTGCGTTTGTAGCGGAAACGGACCTCGAGATCGAGGATGCGGATGTCGGAGTTCATTGTGGGCTCCTGTTGAGATCGGGGTACCGAATTTCCGGCCTATGACTGAACAATCTATCCACGGTCTAGCCCTCGGGCAAACCGTTTGTTGGGGCGTGACGGTATTGGGGCCTTGCCCGCTCCCGGTGCCGGACCTATCTTAGCGCGGAGGGCACATCGTGGGCGTTTGGATCCCGTAAGTCCTGGTCGGCCCTCGAAATAGGGGACGCATTGGCATGCGACGTGGGAACCGTTGTGGAGCCCTAGTGGCGGCGATATCGCTCCTCGAGACCCCGAAGAAAGAGACCAAGGTCGCGCCTGAGGCGAAGACCCCACCTGCACCGGAGCCGGTACAATAGGCGCAGGTACCCGAGGTCCCGGAGTAGCGGCCGACGACTCCGACCAACGACACGGTCGTGGAGGTTCACCAGTCCCACGCCGGATAGAATCTCTGGTACCACGTTGGGATCCTGAATCCGGACACCCGGTCGATCTCCTGGGGACCGAGCCACAAGTACGATCGGGGTCGGATACCCAGTATAGGGATCTAGAATCCAGGCCGGCGACTTGCTGGGAGTACAGGGAAGGGGGGGTGGTTCCTGGAACCACCCCCCCTTCCTATTTAACGACCTCGAACGAAGGACCTCAACTCGACTGCAGCTTGCCGATGAACTCCTCCACTTCGATGAGAGGAACCGTCTGGATCTGAACCGTGCCTCGCGATCCGAGCTGGACCGAGATGTTGGCGACGGTCAGGTTGTCGGGCGCGTCCACGATGGTGAGAAAATCGGACGACCCGATGGTGGCATACTGGCTGACCACCTTCGCCCCCATGCTCTCGAGCTCCTTGTTCACCTCGAGGATCCGTCCGGGATTGTTCTTGATCGTCTTCCGCCCCTCGTCGGTTAAAGCGCTCAGCATCGCGTAGAGTGCCATGGTGCCACCTTCTTTTGTGAGCCCAGCTGGTGATGAGCTTCTGCCGGGCTCAATATGGCCGATCTCTTGTGCGTTGTCAATGCAGATTCCCAGATGGGATGCCCCGGTGTCGTGGCCCTGGAGCTGCCACTATTTCAGCAGCAACATCTGCCGCGTCTCCGTCAGGCCTTCGCTGACGAAGCGATACAGATACACGCCGCTGGACACCGATCGGCCGGCGGCGTCTCTCCCATCCCAGACGACCCGGTGGTAGCCCGCGTGATGACGGCCTGCTGCCAGGGTGCGGACCTGCTGCCCCAGCAGGTTGTATACGGCCAGCGAGACCTCCCCGGCCTCGGGCAGCTGGAAGGCGATTTCCGTTGACGGGTTGAAGGGGTTGGGGGCATTCTGTAAGACGGCATACCGCGAAGGCAGCGCCCTGATCCCATCCAGACGTGCCCCTGTGAGCCGGTCGATGCGTCCGCTGATATCGGAGACGAGTGCCTCCTGGATCACCACAGATCCCGGCGTTGTCCCGATCACGCGGAAACGGATCCGGACGAGCTCTGCGTCGTCGTTTGAGAGGGCGGCATCCAGCATGTCCGCAAGTGTCGCATTGCCGGGCTGCGGCCTGTGGTCGAGGGCCACCCCACCGTCATCGGTGAAAAGGGAGGCCACGGCACCCTCGCTGCCGAGCCACTCCAGGCTGGATGGGTCGTAAACGAGCTTCAGACTATAGCCCGATACCTGCGTCGCGTTGCTCAGGCGGACGAGCACGGTCACCTCGTCACAGACCTCGCCCGGTTCGGAAACCAGGGAAAGGTCTGCATCGGCATTCAGCCCGGGCGAGGATCCCACGGGCTCTGCTTGGCCGACGGGTTTGGTCACCGGCCTGCCGAAGCTCTGCGCAAAGGTCACGAAGTCACCGAAGTCCACCTTGTTGTCGTCGTTCAGGTCGAACCGGGCATCGTAGCCCGGATCCCCCTGGGACTTGCCGAAGTTCTGCGCGAACTGCACGAAGTCACTGAAATCCACCTTCCCGTCCCCGGTAAAGTCGGGGGTCTTCTCCGCCTGCACCGGGGTTCCACCCACCACCAGGGTCGCGCCACCGGACCCGATCTCCAGGGACTGTGTGGCTCCGCCAGTGGAGTACTTCCCGGCGGTCAGAACAATGGTCGTTGCGTCGCCCAGGTCTACGAGGGCGGTGAAGGTGACCTGGGCGATGCTCCCGGCGTTCTTCGGCGCCCCGTTTCCCGTAGATGCGACATTCACGCCCGTCCCTTCTTCGGCAGGCATCGGTAGCGCCAGCGCGTCCGGGAACATGTCGGGCGAGGGTGCGGCCCCCGTGTACTGGAGTTTGGTCTTGTCGTACTTCAGGATGGCCTCGACACCAACCGCTCCTGAGGCACCGTCCGTGGCCACGATTTCGAACACCACCGGGTCGTTGGCCTTGATCGCCGTGGTGGTCTGATACACAGCCTGGTGCCCAACAGTCAGATCGAGCTCCAGGGCCAGCGGGCCGACTTCACCCACGCCCGGCTCGGGCGCTTCGGCCGTCCCGACGAAGTCTTGGTCGGTCACATCAGCACCCGACACAGTCACATCGACGCTTTCGGGCGTGAAGGTGTAGCCCTCCCCGGTCGGTGTCACCGTGTAGGAACCGTCGGCCAGATCGGCGAAGCTGTACTTGCCGTCGGCGTCGGTGGTGGCTGTCGCGTCCTTTGCACCGGACAGCGCGACGGTCACGTCCTCGAGGCCGGCGTCCGCCTCGGTCACCTGCCCGGAGATGGTTTGGCCCGTGGGGGGCTGGGGGCCCGGGCCGGGCTCGGAGCCGATGGGGGTGGGTCCACCCAGGGCGCCCATGTCATTTCTCGTTCCGTTGACATCCAGGTACTTGGCCTCCGGGTCTCCAGCATCGATGCACGGTGATCCGGGTTTCAGGCTGTAGTCGAATTCAGGGATATCTTCCAGGGCCACCTTGGATGAAGGCATTCCACCGGCCGTTGGCTCTGACGAACCCGAATGAGAGAGCTGGTCACAGGCCAGCCAGTAGGCCTCCGCCGCATCCTCCAATGGCGTCGGCTCGGCGGGCTTCGCCGAGGGCACGGGCATCGCCTGGACGAACCTGGGATCCGCGGAGATCGACCCTAGTCCGGGCTCGACCCGGAAGTAGTCCTGCGCTGTGCTCCCCCACACGTTGTTGTAGCCGATCGTCTGACCCTCACCAAAGCCCATGGCACCGCCGTGGTTGTCGAGTCCGTAGATGCCATTGTTCGTCACGATGTTGTTGCGTAGATCGATGCCCAGCACCGAATCGGGTAGCGAACCGCCGAGGCCGCTCGAAACGTTGGCATCGATGGTGTTGTTGACCGCCCTTCCGCCTGTATGCCAGAGAGTCAGGCCATTTTGGAGGTTTCCTACAATCAGGTTGTTGGTGATGGTCGGGCTCGGATCCAGGCCTGAAGAGGAGGAGTAAGAGGCGAAGATGCCGTAGTCCGTATTTCCCGTGATGAGGTTCCCCGTGATGACAGCGCCGGCTGCCGTTGACACGCCGGACTCATTGCCTGTGAGTACGCAGTTTGTTACGGTGGGCGAGCTGGTCCATGCAAAGATGGCGCGATCGCTGTTCGTGATGGTGAAACCGCTGATCAGCTCCTTCCTGTAGCGGGCGATGAAGGGCACGGTCGCGCCTTTCTCGAGCAGGGAAGCGACGGCCCGGACGCCACCGGCATCGGAAGAGAGCTCCTTCGAGATCTTGTCTATGTGTACATCGACCATCTGGATTCCTTCTCGCTAAGGAAGGTCTGTTTCTTTCCGAGTGCGTCCGGCGGCGATCTCGGCGATGAGGCGCGCCGCCGCAGCTTGCGGGTCGTCCTGGCAGCAGACGGCAGAAATGACGGCGATCCCGCGCGCACCGGCAGAGATGACACCGGCCGCAGTCGCGATGCCGATGCCGCCGATGGCGACGACGGGGATTGGTGAGGATCGAGAGATCCGAGCCAGGCCCTCGAGGCCCTTCACCTCGCCGGCATCGGCTTTCGATCCTGTCGGGTAGATGGGCCCGAATCCCACGTAGTCTGCGCCCTCCGATGCGGCCACCTGTACCTGATCGAGGGTCTTCGCCGTGCCCCCGATGACTACTTCGGGACCCAAGAGATCTCTGGCGCGGCCGAGCGGGAAGTCGTCCTGTCCCAGGTGGACGCCATCGGCGCCGGAGGCGATGGCGACGTCCACGCGGTCGTTGACAATCAGCGTTGCGCCCGCGTCGGCGCACAGGCGCTGCAGGGCCGATGCGGTTTCGATCATCTTGCGCGTGGAGCCCGCCTTCTGGCGGTACTGGATCGTGTCGGCGCCCCCTGCGACGGCGAGGCGTGCCAGCTCGAGGTGTGAGTAGCGGCTCTGAAGGACCGTGTCCGTCAGCACGTGGAGCGTGCCGATCGTTTTCATTGCGTACCCGGTAGGAAGTAGAAGTGGTTTGTGGGCCCGTGGCCCTGGCCGATGTCCAGGCTGTGCCGAATGGCCTCGGTGATGTAGGCCTTCGCGTGCCGGACGGCATCCTTGAGGTCCTTCCCGCGGGCGAGATGGGCCGCGATGGCGGCCGAGTAGGTGCACCCCGTTCCGTGGGTGTTGGGCGTATCGAACCGCTCAGACTCGAACAGCTCCGCCGTGTCCCCCGCCAGCAGCACGTCGACGGCCCGGACGCTATCGGAAAGGTGGCCGCCCTTGACGAGGACCGCTCCGGGTCCTGCGTCGAGGATCCTGCGTCCGGCCTCCTTGGCCTGCTCGACGGTGTCGACCTCCATGCCGGAGAGCAGGTCGGCCTCATGGAGGTTCGGCGTGACGACCGACGCGAGTGGAAGCAGACGATCCCTGACGGCCTGCACCGCGTCGGGTTTGAGGAGCGCGAAGCCGCTCTTCGAGACCATGACGGGATCGACGACCAGATTGTCGACCTGGTGATGCTGGAGGCGCTCCGATACGGCTCTGACGATTGGCTCGGATGAGAGCATGCCGGTCTTGACGGCCGAGACGTCGAAATCGTCGAAGACCGCGTCGATCTGGGCGACGACGAGGTCTACCGGAAGGTCGAAGGCGTCCCGCACCTCCCGCGTGTTCTGTGCGGTGACCGACGTGATGGCCGACATCCCGAAGACGCCGTTGGCGTGGAAGGCCTTGAGATCGGCCTGGATGCCGGCGCCGCCGCCGGAGTCGGAGCCTGCGATAGTAAGCGCCTGTTTCATGCGTAAGTATGGCCTCGTGGAAGTGTTTCAATCGGCTTCGGGAAGCGCATCCTGCCACGCGCGGAGGTAGGCGCGGACGGCTTCGCCGACATCGTCCGCTGCGAGAATGCCCGACATGACGGCAACGCCGGAGGCGCCGGAGGCCCGGCAGGACTGGACGCGCTCGGGTGTGATGCCGCCGAGGGCGTAGACCGGGATCTCGGTGGACCGGGCGGCCTGCCGCAGCCCATCGAGGCCCAAGGGGGGGCCGTATCCGGGCTTGGACGTCGGCTCGTACACCGGGCTGTAGGTCACGAGGTCCGCCCCCCCTTCGACGGCGTCCCTCAACTCGTCGAGCGAGTGCGTGGAGCAGCCGATGAGGAACTCCGGCCCCGCCTGCTCCCGAACGGCAGCGGGGGACGGGCCCCGCACGGGGAGGTGAACGCCGGCCGAGCCCATTTCCATCACGATGTCGGGCCGAGAGTTGATCAGCAGGCGTGCGCCGTATGGAGAAGCAACATCGAGTACGTCTGCGGCCAGCCGACGGAGCGCATCGTCTGCTATGTCTTTCTCTCGCAGCTGCACGAGCCGAATCCCTGCGTCGAGGGCCTCGCGTAGGACATCCTCGAGGGATCGTGGCCGACAGGTTTCGCGGTCGGCGATGAGATAGAGGGAAGGAAGAAGCAAGACAGGAATCAGGAGACAGGATCCAGGATTCAGGGAAACCCAAAGGCAACAGCGATCTTCGTAGGGGCACGAGGCATCGTGCCCCGTTCGGCCCTGACGTATGATATCAATGCCTCAATCGCCGAGGAACGGCCACCGGACGCGACTGCCTCATGCGTCCGTGCGGACCGCGCCTTCCATCGATGTGGAGGCCGTGGCGTAGAGCTTCCTGGGGATGCGCCCCGCCTCGTAGGCCAGGCGGCCCGCCTCAACGGCCCTACGCATGGCCTCGGCCATCTTGACCGGATGCCGCGCGCCGGCGACCGCCGTGTTGAGGAGTACGGCGTCGCAGCCCATCTCCAGAGCGACGGCGGCGTCTGACGCGGTGCCGACCCCGGCGTCCACGACGACGGGAACGTCAACGGTGTCGAGGATGATCTGGATGTTATACGGGTTGCGGATGCCCATGCCCGATCCAATGGGCGCGCCAAGGGGCATCACGGCCGCGCAGCCCATGTCTTCCAGCCGCTTGCAGGTGACGGGATCGTCGTTGCAGTACGGCAGGACGGTGAACCCGTCTTGCACCAGGGTCTCCGCCGCTTCCAGGAGTGCGGGCACATCGGGGAACAGGGTGCGCTCGTCACCGATGACCTCGAGTTTGATCAGGTCGGTCTCCAGGGCCTCGCGTGACAGCTGGGCGGTGAGCACGGCGTCCTTGACCGTGAAACACCCGGCCGTGTTCGGCAGGATGGTGTATCGGGAACGGTCCAGGAGGTCGAGTACGCTCTCCCCGGAGGGATCGTTCAGGTCGATGCGCCGGATGCCCACTGTGACGATCTGGGCCCCGCTGGCGTCGATGGCCTCGAGCATCACCTGCATATTGGGATAGCGGGCGGATCCAATCAGGAGACGGGATTGGTACTCTCGGTCGGCAATTGTGAAGGCATCAGGCATATGAGAACTCCGTCAGAATGCAGAGGGTAGTGTTTTCACCCACCTTGTACCGCACGAATGATGTCCACCCGGTCATCGGGCTGGAGGGGCGAGGTCGCCCATTCCTGCCTGAGGGCGATCTCTCCGTTGACGGCCACGGCAACGCCCTTTTGGGCCGGGTCGATCCCGATTTCGAGGAGCAGCGCGTGGACCGTTAGGCCGTCTTTCGCGTCCCGGTCCTCACCGTTGAGCACGATACGCATGGTCGGAGGCTAGAGGAAACGGTCGATCCCGAAGGGTCGGATGACCTCGGGCGTTTCGCCGGTCAGGATGAGCTGCTCTATGCTGATTGCCGTGATGGGCGCAAGAAGGATGCCCTTCCGGTAGTGGCCCGTGGCCATGATGAGTCCGTCGACCGGGGTGTTTCCGAGTATCGGGGCGTCGTCGCGGCTGCCGGGCCGGAGGCCTGTCATCGTCTCGGCGATGGGCAGGTCGTAGACCCCGGGGAACGCCTCCCAGGCGGCCCGGAGAAGCTCGAAGATGCCGCCGGCCGTGAGACGGTCATCGTAGCCCATGTCCTCAGACGTGGCGCCCAGCACGAGGCTTCCGTCGTCTTTGGGTGCGAGGTAGGAGACGGCAGACGATGCAACGCGCGAATACCACACGATGGTGCGGAGCCGAATCTCCTCTGTCATCTGCAGGCGCAGGATCTGGCCGCGGACGGGCCGGACCGGCGGGCGCAGATTGTCGGGGATGCCCGGGATCAGACGCGACCAGCAGCCGGCGGAGAGGACGACGGTCCCCGCACGATGGATCTCTTCGCCCGTCCTCACGCCGACGACCCGATCGGACTCGATCTCGATGGCGTCAACGGGTGTGTCCTCCACAAGAACGCCGCCAGCCTGTCGATAGGCGTCCAGGAGGACGTCGATCAGGAGGCGGTTGTCAACCTGGTGGTCTCCGGGACACCAGACGGCGGCGCTGATCTGTCCAGACAGCATGGGCTCCCGCCGGCGGGCGTCGGAGCCGCTGAGCCATTCAACAGGCAGTCCCAGGTCTTCCTGATAGTCATAACGAAACCGAAGGTGCTCCACGTCATCGCGCGTGATGCCGACCAGTAGGACGCCATCCTTGCGGTAGCCGGCGGAGCGGCCGGTGTCGGACTCGAGCTCCGCGGCGAAGTCGGCGAACCGATCCAGGGCCTGGAGCCCCAGCTTGAGGAGGTCTTCCTCCTCGAACCGGACCTCGGCCAGGGGGGTCAGCATGCCCGCGGAGGCCCAGCTCGCGGCCCTGCCTGCCTTGCCGCTGTCGTAGATCACGGTCTCCCTGCCGGCCTTGGACAGGCGCCAGCCGATGCCGAGTCCGATGATGCCGCCGCCTACGATGATTACCTTGTCCTCTGGCATATCCGTCTCGCTAAAGGTCCGTTCTGTTCGCTGGGGGTCTAGCCAGGGAGCTCATAGGGCAGGAACTCGTGCTCGCAGGGGGATCCATACGCGGCCCACATGCGGCCACGGCCTACTTCGGCCACGAATGACAGCAGGCTGATGCTCTCGCGACCCGGTTCACCGCC
>JASLMQ010000910.1 GCA_030746455.1 Candidatus Latescibacterota bacterium | reverse complement strand
TCTTTCATCTCTCAGGCTTATGATAAGCCTTTATCCATCACGCGTACAGAGGAATTCCCTTCTTTTCTGCCCCTAGGAATCGCTCAACTTAGGTAATAATTACCGATCACCGATCCCAGGTTCTGCCGAATCAAAGCTAGGACTCGTACACCTCCTCATCCACTCCCTCTGCCTCGAACGGCACCGCCGCGCCTTTCATCGTCAGGTTTCCTCTGCTGTATCCCACCGCCTCAGAGTCGATCCCCTGAAGCTCCCCGCTGAAGCTGCAATCGCGGAAGTTGCACCGCATATTCCCCTCGCTCGCGAACTCGGAATCCGTCAGCGCGCATCCCTCGAACGTGTACTCGACCTCGCGACCTTCCACGTCACCGATCACGCGGCAGTTCCGAACCAGGATGGGGCCGTACGGTGCGTCCGCTCGGCCGAAGGCATTGAGCCGCAGGCGTCCCGGTCCCGTGAGTGTCACATTCTCGATCATCACCCGATCGGGAAGCCTCACCTGATGCGCGTAGTCGAAATCCTCGCTGAACGAATGCCGGTAGAGAGACACGTCCTCCTCGGCCTCCACCGTGATGTCGCGAATCGTGATCGTGCCGTACAGATCCGCGGAGTCGCCACGGCCCCCGAAGACGTTCGAACACCCCACGATCCGGCAGCTCTCGATGCGGAAATTGCAGCCGCCGAACACGAACGCCACGGACGGGATGAATCCCCACTGACTCAGGTCGACCTCTGGCGTCCCGTAGCCCGGAATCATGGTGGACACCCCGTGGATCTCCGCGTTCCGCACCGTGATATTCCGCCCGTAATGGTCGTCCACGCGGTTGTAGTGCCCGCCGTCCACCAGGATGTTCTTTCCGTGTCGACCGGCGAGGGCGTCGCGGCAGTTTATCGAGACGCAGTTGTGGTAGGTGATGTTCGCGCAGTTGGAATGGAGCAGGTTGTAGCCCAGGCCGTTGTAGGTCGCCCCGGAGACGCGCGCGCGGTTGAACGTCACGTTGGCGCACCGCCCCGTGTTGCATAGCGAGGACACCAGGGCATGACGGTCCACGCAGGACACACGCATGTCGTTGAGTGTCACGTTGCTGCGTGAGATCGATACCGTGCCGTTGTCGTTGATCATCCGGGGTCCGTCCAGCGGCTCCGCGGATGACACTTCGATGTCCAGCCCGTTGATCGTGAGCGGACGCTGGGGAGGGCTGTACACCACCGTCATCCCAATCTCGCGCCACAGCGTCAGCCTGTCTTCGGTGCCGTCCTCGTAAATGAATCGGTACGTGCCTCCTTCTGCGGGTGAATGGGGTCCAACGTCGATCCCGCCTCGGAAGCGGTGCTCGTAGGTGGTCCCCTCACCCGACGGCCACGTGCACTTGTAGATCGCGTCTCCAACACGGCAGTAGTCCCCCTTCGCATACACGGTGCCCGCGTCCCACTCGGGCGCCTCCGGTGGCGCCGGGTAGTCGAATGCGAACTCGGGGTAGACGTCGCCCAGCGGCGAGACCAGCTGGCAGCAGTCGTTCCGATCGTAGAATTCGTCACCCCGGTTGTTGTTGCGCGAGGTGAAGAAGTCCGTGCTGCTCATCACGAGCGTGCCGCCCTCCTCCAGGTCGATGCGCTGATCCGGGTCGTCGGCCAGGGGGATGTCGTGGAAGGCAGGGAGCTTGAAGCCGTTCTCCCGGATGCCGTAGAACGGCGTCGGGTCCAGCTCCTGCCCCGGCTCGTCGTCAGCGATGATCACGGCCACCCTTTCCTGCGCGTAGTCCCTCATCAGGAACCCCTGCGGGTCTCTCTCCACGTGGCGCGACGGGTCCAACACGATCTGTTTCACCAGTGTGCCGCGGCACTCCACGTTGCACCGGAGCGTCAGGCTGCTCGCGATCCGGTAGCGTCCCGCCGGGATGAACAGCAGGCGCCCGAATGAGCCGCTGGCCAGGTCCGCCGCCTGCTGCAGCGCCGGGGCATCATCGGATTCCACGTCACCCTTCGCGCCGAACCATTGCGGGTATACGGTATCCACCCGCGGCGCACCCTCCACCGCGCCCTCGAAGATCGGGTCGGGCGGTGCGTCGATGCCGCCGAGCACCGTTAGCGTCTCACCATCGGGAACGACAATGCGACCGCCGTTCGCGAACATCAGGTCCACGTTCTCCGGAATAGCCAGCGTGTTCACCTTGTAGGCCCCGCGCGCCAGCACGAGGGTTCCCCGCTCTTTTCCGATCTCCGCCAGGGCTGCCTTGAGCGCCGGAGTGTCGTCCGCTCTGCCGTCGCCTGCTGCGCCATGACGCCGTGGGTCAACGTATCCCGCTTCGGCGAACACGCAAGATTCATTGCTGCCTGCCATCGCGTGAAGCTCCTTTCCCTGTGACTGCTTGCCTTCGACTGCTCTCGGGTTTGCCGCCTATGAGGTTCCTCGGGCTCCGTCCTGAGATCACCCAATCGAGATGCCGGTACGGTGACCTCCCTCCTTTGCTCGCCGATGCCCTATTCGGCGAGGAAGGAGGGGATAAGGGGGGGATCCGCGGCCACACAAGGCCGAGATTGCGCCGCTGCCCTCGAGAGTGCTCCCTATGCCAGGAGTCAACTGTATAGGGCCCGGCGCCCGACCAGTCAAGATCTATCTGAATGCTCGCTCTGTCCACCCACGCAAGCCGCCATTCCCTCCTTGCATCGGCCTCTGGGCGAGCCTATCTTGCCGTCGTGAAGCATGGAACTACCGGCCGGGGTCAGTCAATCGGTGGGTCCTTCCCACGGGCTCTGACTCCCTCCGATCAGTGTTCATCGGTGTCTATCTGTGGTTGCTTTTGACCTTCTGTGTATAGGAGCTTGCCATGGCCAATAAGATCTACGCCTTCGGCATGGATGGATTCATCGTCCCTATGATGAAGCGTTTCGCCGCCGAGGGCTGCGTGCCCAACTTCGAGCGCATGCTCAAAGAGGGCACGGTCAACCAGACCCTCCCCTCCTTCCCCGTCTGGACGCCCACCAACTGGGCCACGCTCTGCACGGGCGCCCACACGGGCACGCACGGAGCCTCGCGCTGGAACGTGAAGGGCTTAAGAGCGTGGCCGTCCACTACCCGGCCGCGCACCCCTCGGGCGTGGAGCTGGGCTACGTCGTGGACGGCTTCGGCCACCCCGGCCACGCCCGGACCGACTACGAGGTCGCCGCCTGCCAGGCCTACACCACCGCAGAGGTGGAGGCCGGCGTCCAGATGGACCACGATGGCGGCGTCGCCCGGCAGTCTCAGCGCGGCGTTGTCACCATTCGGCCGCTCTCGCCCGCCGAGGGATGGACCGGCCTGCCCCACAGCCATGCGCCGCCCCTCGAATCCCTCCTCGAGGTACACGCCCGGCTGGGCGGAGACGTGACGCGCTTCCACATCCTGGCCCTGGACAGTCATCGCAAGGGCTACGACAGGGTGGTCATCTGTCGCAGCAAGGACCCGGGCACCCGAGTCGCGGAGGCCGAGGTCAGCAACTGGAGCGACTGGGCCGTCGAGACCTTCCGTATCGACGGCCGGGACCAGCGCGCCTCCGTGCGCTTCAAGCTCCTCGAGCTCTCTCCCGACGGCAAGCACCTCAAGCTCTACCGGCTAGGCTATCTTGCCTCTCTCTGTGTCCTTCGTGACCTCTGTGGTGCTAGCTCTTAGCCGAGGCTAGGCACTCAGTACCGCGCGCCACCACCGTTCCACGCCCTACCTCCGCCCCTTCCCAAGCTTCTCGCCTTCCTCAGCGTCTTTGCGTGAACACGCCCCTCACCAGCGCGAGGACGATCAACACCACCCCGAACACGCAGACCACTGTGGCGCCCGTCGGAAGATCGGCAAGGAACGATATGGTGCAGCCGAGCGCGCTCACCAGGAACCCGATCGCCCAGGCAATCGCCAGGCGCGCAGGGATCCGGTCGCTCAGGAGGGTCCCGCAAACCGCGGGCACGATCAAGAAGGAAAAGACGAGCAGCACGCCGGCGATGGGTACCGATATCGAGATCACCAGCCCGAACGAGGCGTAGAACACGAAATCCCAGGCGCGGATCGCCCAGCCGCGTCGCGCCGCTTCGCCCTCGTCCATCGAGATCGTGATGAACCGCTCCCGAAGCACCCAGTGGAAGGCGCCAACGACAAGATAGACCGCGGCCATCCGCAGAACGTCCGCCCAGCTGACCCAGAGGATCGAGCCGACCAGCATATGCTTGATGTGTTCTGCCCCGTGCGGGGCGCGGTCTATCGTCAGGACGGCCGCGGCGGCCGACACCGCGTACACGATGCCGATGATGGCCTCCTGAGGCACCCTCCCGTGGCGCATCCGGGTCAGAGAGAAGATCCCGGCCCCCACGAAGGTGGCACCGAGCGACATCAGGTAGGCAGTGCTTCCCTCAAGGCCGTAGCC
>JASLMQ010000909.1 GCA_030746455.1 Candidatus Latescibacterota bacterium | reverse complement strand
ACAGAATCACGATCTCGGGATGCCAGATCCTGAACGGATTCCCCGATGGACTCTACCTGGAGGACACGAGGGACGTCACAGTCACCGGCTGCACGCTCACGGAGACTCGAGAGGACGGCGAGATCGGGGTGATGGTGCGGTGGACGGGATCGGGCGAGGGGAACCTGCTGTCGGGAAATCGAATCGGGAAGGGCAAGGCGGGAGCTGTCGAGATCGGAGATGAGGCGGGGGTACGGTGCGAGGGAAACTTCGTCGATGGCGAATGAGCGGACCTACGGGCTCCCGGCGACAAGCACGATTGCCGGAACACACTCCACGATTTCACAACTCGCGCCCAGGGTGTCCCCCGTTGCGCCGCCGACCTTGCGGTGGCTGTACCACGCCATCCCGAGCGTGGCAGCCGTCGCCGTTGCCGCTGCGATCAAGCCGCGCGGGCCGGCGACTGCCCAGCCGACCCCGGCCAGAACCAGCACGGACCAGAGGGCGGAGATCCATGGCCGCCGGCGGAAGAACACCGTTCCCAGGCCCCCATCGGGTCGAGCGTAGGGCAGGACAGCCATCGACACGACCAGCGCGGCGCGGCCCGCAAGGGGCATGAGCAGCATGGCCCGCCACCGATCCGCGTCAGCTGCCGTTGCCAGCGCGGTCACCTTCAGCACGATCACCGACACGACCGCCAGCACGCCCATCGCGCCGATGTGGCTGTCTCTCATGATCTCCAGCATGCGCTCACGTGTCCTGGAGCTCAGGAACGCATCCGCCGTGTCGGCCAGCCCGTCCATGTGGAGTCCCCTGGACGCGGCCATCAGCAGGACAACCAGCAGGACCGCCGCAACGGGATTGGGTAGCACCCGTTGCAGCTGCCAGCAGCACGCGGCCCCCACCAGGCCGATCAGCAGTCCGACCACAGGGAAGAACGGCGTGCTCCGCGCCAGGGCCTCCACGTCCTCGCCCCATCTCCGCGGAACGGGCACTGCCGTGAGGAACCGAACCGACGCCCAGAACCGGCTCATGACTTCGCCCCCGAGACCGCTGCTTCCTCGAATGTGCTCACCTCGCCGAGCAGACGAACCGCGCCGTCCAGCAAGGGCATGGCCATCGCCCCCCCCGTTCCCTCTCCCAACCGGAATCCGAGATCGAGCAGCGGCTCCAGCTGGAGGTGCTTCTGCATCAGGTCGTGACCGCCCTCCGCGCTCCGGTGAGCGGCAATCATATAGTCTGCCGAGGCCGGGGCCAGAAGCTTCGCGATCAGCGCGCCCGCCGTCGAGATGTACCCATCCACCACGACGGGCTTCTTCAGTGCGGCTGCTCCGAGAATAAGACCCGCGATCCCACCGATCTCGAAGCCCCCTACCTTCATCAGCACATCGATGCCGTCGCTCGAATTGGGGCGGTTGACCTCGAGTACCCTCCGAATCACGCCGATCTTGCGATCCAGTCCCGCATCATCGATCCCCGTCCCCCTGCCCGTCACCCGCTCCGCGTCCTCACCCGTCACTGCGGCCGCCACCGCCCCGCTCGGGGTCGTGTTTCCGATCCCCATGTCACCCGTGCCGTAGACATCCACATGGTCCCCCAGCTGCCGTGCGATGCCGATTCCGGCCTCGAGGCACGCCACGGCCTGCTCCCGCGACATGGCCGGGCCTCTGGCGATGTTCGATGTGCCGGCCCCGATGCGTCTGGAGAGGATCCGCCCCCCCTTGGCGAGACTGCTCAGATCTCCCGAGACCCCCATGTCCACCACGTGCACCCGGGAGCCCGACACCCTCGCAAGGGCGTTGATCCCCGCGCCGCCGGCCACGAAGTTGTGGACCATCTGGACCGTCACCTCCCTGGGGTACAGGCTCACGCCCTCTTCGGTCACCCCGTGATCGCCCGCCATCACCACGACGGCCTTCCTCGCCACGGGGGGCGACAGAGACCGGGTCATCCCCGCCAGGTCCTCGGCCAGGTCCATCAGCCTTCCAAGTGCCCAATGCGGCATCGTCAGCTGTTCCAGACGAGCCCTGGCCTTCCCACGCCACTCCGGGTCGGCGGGTGTGATTTCCGCGAGCGTGCTGTCCAGCAATCCGTGCGACGCCTCCACCTGTGTCACCGTCCTTTCGGCCCCCGCTGCAGGTCGATCCGCGGGGTCAATCCGACCACGCTTTCCAGCGCCACGAGCTTGCGAGTGTCGATCGACTGAATCGCGGCCAGCGCCGTCACGCAGGCCACGCTGGCATCCAGGGCGTCGGAACTGGCCGGCTCGGTGTCGTTCAGGAAGCACGCCACGAAGTGCTCCAGCAGCTCGCCGTGCCCGAAATTGGGACGAAGCCAGTCGTACGGCGTGCCCTCTCCTTCTGCCTCCTTCCGCAGCCGCCGACTGACCTTATAGGCCTCCTCGGACAGGCCAACGCGTCGGACCTCCTCCAGGGGAAGAGACGCCCAATGCCCACCCAGCTTGTTCAGACGATCGGCGTGATGGTTCCTCCGAACCACGTCCAGGAAGTCGTTGCCGTAGATTTCCGCGGCCTCGAGAAGCTCAGGGGGACTCTCTGGCGACGACGCGCACAGACGGTCGTACTCTCCCCTGTAGCCTCTCACGCGCAGGTCGCTGAAGTCGCTCAGGTGGATCGCACCCCTGTCGCTGTAGATCTCGATCGACTCCTTCTCGAGCTGGGGCGATCCGATCGTACCGAGCAGGAACTGAAACCGGCTGCCATCGGCGTATTCGCAAATGGTACACGTGTTGCGCAAGCGGTCGCCGGAAGCGAAGGCTGCGGTGGGATAGGCACCAATCAGGTAGTTCGCCAGGTCGAACATGTGGCAGCCTTCGTAGAGCAGCTTCTCCCGGTTCGCATAGAATCCCCTGTCCTTGCCCGGGGTCGGGTGCACCACCCGGTAGGACACGTACTGAGGCCCTTCGGACAAGGCGATCAGAGGCAGCGCATCGGCAATCGCGGGGGCGAAGCGTCGGTTGTGGCCAACCGCCAGCTTCCCCGGCGAGCTCTCGGCCGCCTGGATCACGCGGTCCATCTCCTCGAGGGTCTCTCCGATCGGCTTCTCCACGAGCACCCATTTGCCCGCGTCCAGCGCCTCGGAGGCGAACCGCGCGTGGAGATCCTGCTTGGTGCCGATCACCACGATGTCGATCGCGTCGTCCTCGAGCAGCCGGCGATAGTCGATCGTCGTATACGCCGGTCGATACATCGCCTCGCGTTGCGCGAGCCGCTTCTCGTCGATATCGCACAGCGCACGTACCTGGCATGTCTCCAGCCGCGCGGCGTGGGGCAGGTGTCGGGCCGAGATGAACCCGCCCACGCCGATGAATCCGAGACGAGCCCTGTCATCTCGCTCAGCCATTGCAGGACTTACTCCGGTCTGAAATCACTACCGTAGGTCGTGGATCGTGGTGCGTGGATCGTAACTCGGGAAACCCAGTGGCTCGTGGTCAATGGCGGGCCTCTTGGGCGCCACAGAACGGTTTCCCGGATGGCAATACCGTTAGGCCCTTGGCGTTGTACCGAGCCACGAGCCTACTGCGACTTTAGTTTAGTCGGAATCCCGGCGATCATGAGGATAACCCGATCCGCCCCTGCCGCGACGACCTGATTGCACCGTCCAACCAGATCCCGGTAGCGTCGGACCATGGCATGCTCCGGAACGATCCCGATCCCCAGCTCGTTGGTCACAAAGAGGGTGGTTCCCTCCCGCTCGGCCGAGGCATCCACCAGCTCCTTTCCCAGTCTCGCGATTTCGTCCTCTTCGACCTCGCCGCCGTCCTGCTCGGCCCGGTACATCAGGTTGTTGATCCAGAGGGTCAGACAATCCACCAATAGCACGCCCCCATCCCGGGCCGCGCGGATGACCTTCGCCAGGTCGACCGTCTCCTCGACCGTCGACCACCCTCGCCCCTCCCGATCCTCCCGGTGCCTGCGGATCCGTTCCCGCATCTCCTCGTCGATCGGCGGGCAGGTGGCCACGAAGGTGTGGGATCCCGATTCCCTCTCGGCCAGTTGTTGCGCGTGGGCACTCTTGCCACTGCGGCTTCCGCCGGTCACCATCACGATGCGGCCCATGGGTCCTCCCTAGAACTCGATTCCCAGACGCGCGGGCGTTCCCTTGGCGTAGTAGTGCTTGACCTTTCGCATCTCGGTCACCAGGTCGACCCGTTGGACGAGTTCGTCCCAGACCTTGTGTCCCGACAGGACCAGCTCACACCGTCGGTCAGCATCATACGCATCCAGCAATGCCATCACATCAGCGGGCTCCGCAAGCTGGTAGGTGACGGCCGCCAGGATCTCGTCCAGGATCAGAAGCTCCTGCTCGCCCTGGGTGATCAGATCGCGCGCGATTCCGAGCCCTCGTCTGGCCTCTTCGAGGTCGCCCTCTTCCGCGCCGAACCGGAACGACCCGTCGGGGTTCATTCGCTCGCACCCCGTCGGGTGCAGGTCGATCCCCTCAAGCCCCCTCAGGACGTTCCGCTCCGAGTAGTGCTCGGTCTCACCGTCGTATCCCTTGTCGAATTGGACGATGGCTACCCGCCGCCCGGCGCCCAGCGCACGGACGGCCAGGCCCATACAGCAGGTGGTCTTGCCCTTGCCGTAGCCGTAGTAGACGTGGATCCGGTGCTGCTGGGCACCCTCTTCGGCCGGCGGAATCACCTTCGGCCCCCGCTCCCCATTCTGGCCGTTCCCCATCGGCTTCCCCCAATCCCGGGTCCTTTCTGCGACCCATGGGCAAGACGCCTACTTGCTCTGCCCGAAGGACCTCGCGAAGGCGGCGAAATCGTCGAAGTCGACACGATCGTCGCGGTCGAGATCGAACTTCGGATCCCAATTCGCCGCGCCCGGGGTGGATCCGAAGGCACTGGCGAAGGCCACGTAGTCTTCGAAGTCCACGTCGTCGTCCCCGTCGAAGTCCCCTGCCAGCACAGTAGAGAACTGG
>JASLMQ010000908.1 GCA_030746455.1 Candidatus Latescibacterota bacterium | reverse complement strand
CCACCCCGTCCGGAACTCCACATATCTTCCTCGACCACGTGTGCACCAGCCCTGCCCCCTAAAAGCGGCAGCGCCGCCCGCAATTGCTCGAAGGGAGGCCCCAAGGTGTGTTGAATCACAGAAGGGCTGTCAGTATCATTTGATGTGAAGTATACGCGCAGACGTAACGGGCAGAGGCGCGCATTGTGGGTTGTGACCCTACTTTGCAGTCGGCTGGGCGTTCGCGTTGCTGGTCAAGCAGGCGCCCATTTCGAGATGGACGGCACAAATGAGCCCTTTGGCTATCGGAAAGTGGCTTGGGCGGATGGTTCGCAACATTGTGGCCACGGTGCTGTACGCGATACCCCCGTACAAGCGAATTGAGGGCAACCTGATATCGAAAGAGGCGCGGCCAGACGGGACTTACTTCATCCTAGTGGCTAACGAGATCGTCGAAGTCGACTGGCTGACCTACGAAATGCTATTGGTCGGCGAGGCCCTAAGGATTCGCGCCACCCGCGACAACGAGGCCATCAACATTGATCGGCTCATGCCATAGCCGGTTGGGCCCGGGCTATTTAGACGAGTCCTCCTCGTCCTGATCCTCGTCGTCGTCCTCTGACCCCTTGCCCTTGCCTTTCCCGAAGTCTCGCGCCCGCTCCGCCATCTCCTCCAGACGCTCCTCGACCAGGTGGTGGACCGTTCCCTCGGGATAGTTGCCGTCTTCCTGAAGCTCCCCCGCCGGCACGCCTGTCAGCACTTCAATGCCTTCGTCGATCGTCCCAACGCCGTAGATGGTGAACTGTCCCGCCTGCACGGCCTCCACCACGTCATCCCTGAGGGCCAGGTTCTGGATGTTGTCTCTGGGTATCATCACGCCCTGCTTGCCCGTGATGCCCTTCGCCTTGCACACGTCGAAAAAGCCCTCGATCTTGTAGTTCGCGCCCCCGATCGCCTGGACCTCGCCGTTCTGGTTCACGGACCCCGTGACTGCGATGCCCTGGGCCAGCGGCTTGCCCGAGAGCTGCGAAAGAAGGGCGTACAGCTCCGTGGACGAGGCGCTGTCTCCGTCGATCTCGCCGTAGGACTGCTCGAACCCGATGCTCGCCTGCAGTGACAGGGGCCGTTTCTGACCGTACTTGCCCTGGATGTAGCCGGTCAGGATCACGAAACCCTTGTCGTGGATCCTCCCGCTCATGCGGGCCTCGCGCTCGATGTTCAGGAGCTGACCGCGCCCCAGGGACACCCGGGCGGTGATGCGGCCCGGCTTGCCGAAGGCGTGATCGCCCAGCGAGAGCACCGCCAGCCCGTTGATCTGGCCGACTACCTCTCCATCGGTGTCGATGTGGATGGAGCCGTCCTCGATCATCTCCCTGAGCCGGTCCTCGGTGAGACCCGCACGGTACCGGGCCTCGTCGATGGCTTCCTTGACGTGTTCCCCCTTCACGACATCCGCTCCGTGCTTGCCAGCCCAGAAGTCTGCCTCGGTGACGATCTGCGACACGTCCATGAACCTCGTGGTCAGCTTACCCTGGTGCTCCACGAGGCGACTTGAGTGGTCGACGATGCGGGCCACGGCGGAACTGTGGAACGGACGGAGCTTGTTCTGCTGGCAGCGGGCCGCGACGAATGATGCGTACTTAATGAGGTTCTCGGGAGTGCGCTCCATGATGGAGTCGAACTCCGCCGCCACCTTGAAGTAGCGCTTGAAGTCCTCATCGAAGGCCTGCAGGTTTCGCAGCAGGCCGGGTGTGCCGACCAGGATGATTCGAGCGTTGACGGGGATCGGCTCGGGCCGCAGCGTCGAGGACGGCAGAGCGCTGTACTGCTCACCGATGTTCTCGATCTGAAGCTCCCGGCTCCGAAGCGTTCGCTTCAGGGTCTCCCATGAAAGGGAGCTGGTGAGCAGGTCACGGGCCTGCAGCACCAGGTACCCGCCGTTGGCCCTGTGCAAGGAACCGCACCTGATCATCGTCAGGTCGGTGTTGAATGTGCCGGCCTGAGCCCTGTATTCGATGCGTCCGAACAGATTATAGTAGGTCGGACTGTACTCGAATACGACGGGCCCGCCCACGCAGCCGGTGTTGTCCACAACGTCGTTGACCCGGTATCTGGCGAACTGATCGTCTTCGACACCCCGGTCCGGGAAGCCCGGTATGGGAGACGGCGCCTCCTCCTCCGCCGGCTTGAATATCTCCCGGCGCTCGGCCATGTCGGCCTCGACTCGTCCGAGATACTCGACTATCTCCTGGTAATCGGCGTACTTGTCCTGAAGCTCGTCCACGATGGGGGTCAGGGTGAAGCGAACGACCTCCGTGTCCACCTCCCTGGCCCGCTCGACGGCGACCTTGCCCAGCCGTTTCAACTCAGTCGTGGTGTGTCCAATATCGTGCTGGATCTTCTCCGCGCGTTCCTTCAGGCCCTCCATCTCCTCCTTCGACAAGGCGGCGATCTGCTCGGCGGCGATGGGCTGGCCGTCTGCGATGGGAACGGGCGCAATGCCGGTCTGCGTCTGTCTGAGGGCAAAGCCCGCGTCCCGGGCGCGCTGGTCCAGCTCGTCGGTCATGGCCTTTGTCTGGGCCTGGACCTCCTTGAGGGCGTCTTCCACGCGGTGCGTGTAATCGTCGCTCTCGAAGGCGCGCGGAATCTCTCGCCGGCAGGTGCCGACCAGCTCCTCCATGTCCTGCAGAAGGACCCTCATCATCCCGCATGGCAGGCTGATTGCCTTGGGCTGCGTCGGGTCGTCGAAGTTGTGGACATAACCCCAGTCGAGCGGGTTCGGCTTGTCCGCGGCTATGCGGTCCACGTAGGCTCGGATCGCGGTGTTACGCCCCGAGCCGGGGGGGCCGGAGATGAAGATGTTGAATCC
>JASLMQ010000907.1 GCA_030746455.1 Candidatus Latescibacterota bacterium | reverse complement strand
ACAACCGTTCCGTGATGGCCATTGGAGTCGTGATTGAGGACAAGGGGTTCGTGGATCAGGCCCTCAACAGCCCCTACTCCGGTTTCCACGCGCTGGCGGCACGGGTCTACGACTCCGACGGCTTCGCGTGGGAGGGCTTCGGCTACCACACCTACACGGTGTCGGGTCTCTCGCCGATCGCGGAGATGGCGTATCGCGTCGGCATCAACGTCTACGATGATCCGAACTACCGCAGGATCTTCGAGGCGCCGCCCAGGATGCTGCTCCCTGGCGAAGAGGCTATGCCCGATGCCTACCAGATCGCGTGCAAGCGGTTCGCGGAGATCGGGCAGGCCATGGACTATCCCTTCGGGGAAGACGCGGCGGACAGGCAGCCACCGCCCACCTATCTGTTCCGTGACTTCGGGTATGGCGTGTTGCGATCCGGCCAGGGAGAGGACCAGAGCTACCTCTCGATGACCTTTGGCAAAGAAGCCATGTTCATGGGCCACGCCCCCGCCGTGAAGTTCGGCATGGTCTACTATGCCAACGGGAGGCTGCTCACGCCGATGGGGGCCGCAAGCTACGGTCGAGAGCTCTGCGGCGGATGGTCGCGGCGGACCATTGCTCACAACGCGGTGAACGTGGACGACCGAGATCAGTGGGGACGGACGCAGGGGGAGCTCGTCGCGTTCGAGCCGACCCCACGCTGCCAGGTGATGAGGGCCTCGGACCACGGGGCCTACGGCAGCGTGACGGTCGACCGCACGCTGTTTCTCACCGACGCATACGTGGTCGATCTCTCGAGCGCCCGAGCGGAAGAGGGGGAGCATCGCTACGACCTGTGTTATCGCGTGTATGGGGACTGGAATTGCGAGAAGCCGGCCAGAACACGCAGCGGGCCCCTTGGGATCGGTTACGGATATCAGTATCTGACCGGTGTGCGGAGCGAGAGGACAGACGACGCGTGGTCAGCGCACTGGCGGCAGGATAAGACCAGCGCGTTGCGGCTTTCCGTCCTGGGTGAGCCCAACACGGAGATGATCACGTGCACCTCGCCCGATAACGAAGACCCCGACGAGGAGGTGGCAGCCGTGGTTGCCCGTCGCTGGTCTCGGGGGACCGTGTTTGCCGCCGTGTGGGAGCCGTATCGCGGCAGGCCCTTCATTTCACAGATCAACCGGTTGCAGGTCCGTGGAAAGAGAACCGACAGCCGCGGAGCGGCCGGCGTGGGCGTGGAAGTGATCAGGGAAGGTGAGACGGCCAGGGAGTGCTTCATGGCTTCGTACACGCCCGGACCGAAGACCTATGGCGATATCGAGCTCGACGGCGAACTGGGTGCCGGGCGGTGGAGCGGAAGAGAACCAGAGTACATGTCGCTGGTCAAGGGCATTCTACTGAGGCGTGAGGGGCAGTCCGTGGAGGGAAGCGCGCCGGCATCGATCTATGTCGAGCCCCTGACCGACGAGCAGCTGCTCGTGCGGATGGGCAGCAACGGAACCGGCACGCTTGCCGTCGAGGGGACCCTTGGGAAGGACGTCGGTGTGATGTCGGATGGCCAGGCGGTCGAAACGAGCGTCAAGGGCCCATCGTCCCTTTCATTCGCGGTGTCGGAGGATGCTACCTACACGATATCGGGGATGGAGACCTGGCATTCGGTCAGGCTCGAGTGTGAAGACGCGACGGACCGCGAGGAATCGGCGCACAAGGATGCGGCCACGGTGAAGATCGAGGTGGCCGCCGAGGGCTTGGCTGCAGGGCCTCCGGAGACAGACCGTACGCTTCGGGGAAAGAACAAGGTCGCGAACGCCGGATTCGAGATCAACCACAAGTCACGCGGTGACGTGGGGGAGCCGTGGCAGTGCTGGAGCTCGTATCACTTCGCCAACTTCAGAGCGGAGTACACCTACGACGATCAGATCGCCCGCGGGGGGGGTTATTCCTTCAAGCTCGAGGGTTCCAACTGGGCGAATGAGTCTACGCGGGATGCCTGGATCGAGCAGAAGGTCACGGGCTCCGGAGCGAACAAGACCTACACCCTGTCGGCCTGGGTGAAGTCGAGCCTCGATCCGACGCGCGTCAGGCTCTGTATCTACGGTTGGGACCCAAACTGGGGTAATGATTTCGAGGGCGGGGTCTCTCCCCGATTCGACATCGGCACGGAGTGGCAGCGGATCAGCTGGAAACGCACCTTCGGCC
>JASLMQ010000906.1 GCA_030746455.1 Candidatus Latescibacterota bacterium | reverse complement strand
GCGTCGAGGTAGAGCAAGTCGATCGGACTCTCGTAATCGCGCACGAACGGCACCGCGTCGGCGGCCACGATCCGGGCGACAGAGCCATCGGACACCTGCTGTACGTTGCGCTGCGCTCGTGCTGCCTCATCAGGTTTGATCTCGATGCCCACCAGATCGCGCGCCGCATAACACGCGCCCGGCCCGACCGCCGCTCCGGCGTTGCTGATGAACGTATTGCCGCAGAAGCATCCCGCTGCGATCATGACCGCCGGCTGCCGAATCGCATTGATCGCATAGAGCAGCCGCTGCACACGCGGACTGATCGCCGTCCACGGAATGTCGAACTGGTCACGCACGCCCTCCCGATGTGCCAGCAGCTTGTCCCCGTCGTAGCGGTCATGTGGCAGCACTCCAGCCGACACCAGCACCTCCAGCGCGCCCCCCACTGCCTCGATCTCACGCTCCAGGGGTTCGATCTCCTGGTGCGGATTCTTGAAATCCATCTTCTGCTCGTCCCATCCCTCAGCCTGGTAGGCTCGTGCCACTGGCTCTCCTTTCAGGATTCCTGCATCTCGATCGCCTCGTTCCTGTTCTCATCCCTCGGCGGCCTCCACCATCGCCATCACGTTCTCCGCCGGCGTTCCGGCCAGCACCGAGTTGGAGGTCCCGAGGATCCATCTCCCGTGCGGAAGCGCCTCCTCCATCAGCGTCTCCACCTCGTGACGGACGTCGTCGGGTCTTCCCAGCCTCAGCAGCCGGCTACTCACGTTCCCCCAGCAGGTCAGGCCCGGGTAGCGGGCCAGCAGATCGGGGATCCTCATTCCCGCATCGTAGTCGATCTCCCCGTAGCCGTCCACCCCGTCCTCTCCGAACAGGCCGTCGGCGATCCCCCGCAGGTCCCCGTCGCTCCTGAAGAAGTAGACCATACCATGCTCGTGCGCGGCCTCGGCGAGCTCTCGGTACCTGGGCAACACGCGATCGACGAAGAACCCGGGTCCGTACAGGGGGCCCCGATTGTCCGCAAGGTCGCCGCCGCCCCAAACCACCCGGAGCCCCAAATCCGCCTGGACGGCAATGCGCCGGATCCCGGCAGCCACCTGCGCCTTGAGGTATTCCTCCACCAGGTCCGGCTCGAGCGCGCAGGCGATCATCCATTCCTCATTGAGCGGGACCGAGAGGCCGCCGCCTCGCCCCAACACCTCGAACCGGCCGCCCGCGAGATCCAACCATCGCATCGTGCTCTCGCGCAGCTGTCTCTCCTGTGACTCGCTCCAGGCCTCGACCGATCTCCACTGGGCGTCCACGGCCTCCCGAATGGCCTCAGGACCGCGCCACTCCGGGCGGCGGCTTTGACGGATCGGGCCGTATGAGCAGGCCTCGGGATCGTATCGGCAGACCGTCCACGCGCCCTCAGGGTCCCCGTACAGGAAGTCGTACTCTCCCACCTGCCGGGTCGGCCGTCCCCTCAGCCAGGGTGGGGCCACCGCCCCCCAGCCCAGGGTCCGGGCCAGATCGACCACGTCTTCCTCGACCTGCCGAAGGAAGGCCTCGTGGGCATCGGGACCCCTGACCGCCGCGACCGCCTCCTCGTAGTGGAGCATCACCGCGCCTGTGTAGGCCCGGCGCCCGAGGATGGCAGACCCGACATTCGACGCGAAGGCCTGTTCGTACCGGGGAGGCCGGTCGCACACGGTGCCCTCGAAGGCCGACCAGAATCGGTCTCGTTCGGTCATCTCCCCCCCCCGGCTTCCCTCGGGTCGCGGGACCCGTCAGTCGACAATCGCCTGGTATGCGGCGGTCCTGAAATCCGGTGCGATCAGGTGGAACCCCGAAGGCTGGAACTGCGCCATCTGGATCCCGATCAATGCCTCGGCGGGGTCGATCCAGAAATAGGTGTTGGCGGCTCCGCCCCATCCGTACTCCCCCTCCGTGCCCAGGATCCCGCTCTGCCCCACGTCCATCATCACTCGCACGCCAAGGCCATATCCATACCCCGCGTACGCCACACCCCCGATGTTGTAGGGCATCAGCTCGGGAGCCAGATGGTTGGCCGTCATCAGCTCCACCGTCTTGCGGCCCAGGAGCCGGTTCCCGTCGAGCTCGCCCATGTTGAGCAGCATCTGGCAGAAACGGAGATAGTCCTGCGCCGTTGAGACCAGGCCGTGTCCACCGCGAAACACCTTATGCGGAGCCGATTCCAGGCTGTCTCGTGGACCCGCGATCCGTCCCACACGTCCCCGCTCGGCGAGGCCGTACCATTTTGACACGGTCATATCGTGCAGGGTGATGTTCCCCGAGCCGTATAGAGCAGCAAATCGGTCCAGCTTCTCCTCAGGCACCCAGAAACCGGTGTCGACCATGCCCAGCGGCTCGAA
>JASLMQ010000905.1 GCA_030746455.1 Candidatus Latescibacterota bacterium | reverse complement strand
CGCGAGAGCCAGTCGGAGTTTTACGATCTTCAGGAGGACCCTGACGAGATGTGCAACCTCTACGGGAACTCGGACTATGCCGCGGAGATCGATCGGCACAAGGACATCATGCTGGACACGCTGATGAACTCCGAGAAGTTCTACTACAAGGACGAGACGCCGTCCGCCAGGGACCTCGAGATCTGGATGTAGAGTCATCAGGCACAGGCCACTTTGAGGGTGGCGATCTGTCGCCCCCACCGTAGCCGATCACGGCCAGGCGAATATGACTTTTCGTGCTGTTCTCATGGGGGTGGCCATCATGTCACAAGCTGCATCCGGCACCGAGGGGATCACGGCTCTCAAGGACCTCAACCTGCAGACGGTGCTCGCCGAGGAGGGAGAGCCGAGGACAACTATCGTGGCCCCAGACGGAGAGGGCTACCGGGAGGTGGCGGACCGGATTCGTACACGCGTCCAAGATCTGGCCGGCGTCGAGCTCCCGATCGCATCACCGGCTGACAGCTCGTACGACGTGCTCCGAACGTCGAATGTCCTGCTCCTCGGTAATGCGCAGGACAACCCTCTCGTCAGACGGATGCTGTGGGAGAGGTGGCTGTTCGACACCTGGTACCCCGGCGATGATGGATTCGTTGTGCGATCGATCCACAATCCCATCGGGGCCGGCACGAACGTCATCTTCATCGGGGGTGGGGCTCCAGGAGCCGCCGGCGCGGCTGCCGATGCGTTCCTGGACTCACTCGATCCAGGCGACCCGCTCGCGGTCGGCTGGACCATGCGCATCGGGGAGGAAGACCAGCGGAAGGCGCCCGATGACGGCACGATTGTGGAGTATACGGAGCGGGCCGACAGAGCGCTGTCCTTCAAGAACGGCCGGAACCTGATCTCGGGGGCCGCCACGGCGGCGCGGCGGTACTACGATACAGGCCAGGAGGGCTGGGCGGAGGTGTTCAAGGTCTATATGGATCGGCACAAGCGGCTCGGGGAGCCCGGTATGGGTACCCACATGAACGTCTACGACGCCGTCTCGATGTGGGAGCTCATCGAGGAGAGCCCTGTCTTTGCCGATGAGGACCGGCTGTGGATCACGGATCACTTCCTCTACGTGCTGCGATCCGGCGAAGGATGCATGCACAGCTGGATGAGGCGGGACATCGACATCGTCGGGGTACGCCACAACCACCAGACCCTCCCGGGGGTCGTCTGCCTCTTCGGAGGGCGTTACTTCAAGCTCGGATACGGCCTTCCCGAGGCCGATGAGTGGATGGAAACCGGTGCCCGGCTGTTCGATGGGCAGGAGATCTCGCACAAGCCTCAGTGCGACTGCAACAACTACGAGTGGGGCACGCTCTACCAGACGGGATGGTGGTCGCTGGGCAGCGGCGACTACACGTTCTTCGACAATGGCTCCTGCCGGACCGCCGCCGACCGTGCCATCCTCGAGATGGACAACCGAGGCTTCGCGTCCAGCAACGGCGATTGCTGGACGCTCAAGTATTTCCCCGAGACGCTGTTCCGGCAGGCGGCCGAGTACTACCAGGACGGGCGCTACGAGTGGGCGATCCGGAAGCATGGGAAAGCGATCGGCGCTGGCGGCAACAGGGGTGTTGCCGATGTCGTCCGAGACCTGGAGCCTCAGGAGCCGGTTGACCTCCTGGGCATCTGCGTGGCACCGATGAGCCCCCATTTCCACAACGCCCACAACACGACGCTGCCGGACCAACCCGAGCCCAACATTCCGCTCGAAGACAGCTTCGATAAGATCTCCTTCCGCCGAACGTTCGACTCGGAGGACCAGTACCTGCTGCTGGATGGCATCGGCACGGGAAGCCACGGTCACGTGGACGTGAACGGGGTCTCGCAGTTCACCGACAACGATCGCATCTGGCTGATGGATGTGTCCTACGCCGAGGCCCCGGGCATGCGGGACCACAACGTGGTGACCGTGCTGCGGAATGGAAAGACGGAGGATCCGCCCCCTTTTGCCGCACTCGACGGCACCGCGGATCTTGAGACGGTCGGCTTCTGCCAGACATCCCTGTCGGACTACTGCGGTATGGACTGGACCCGAAGCATCCTCTGGTCCAAGGAGCGGTACTTCCTTGTCTTCGACAGACTCGTGGCGAGGGAGGCGGGAGACTTCACGATGCGCGTTCACTGGCGTACCCCCGGAGAGGGTAGCCTGGAAGGGCACACTTTCGCCGTGGACCAGCAAGAGCGAGAACCGGGAAAGGGTACGAGGCCTGTCGTGAAGAGCAGCCGTGTGGATGCCTTTGCCCTGGCATCTGTCGGAGCAGATAAGACGGCGGTCATTCACGACAGGGAGAACGTGGGGAAGTGGTTCGAATCGTATGAGTACAGCGATCCCGTGGTGAGCATCGTGCAGCAGAACCGGGCCGTTAGGATGGCCGAGGGCGACTCCCACGTGTTCGCCAACGTGTTCTTCGTCAGCAACGCAGAGGATCCGGTCGATGTCGAGATGCGGTCGATCGGCGAGGGTGTGGTCCTGGTTCGAGACGGCGAGCGGATCGTGTGTGCGGGAGTTGGGCCCGCGGCGTTCGATCTTGGAGGCCAGAAGGTCCAGGTCGATGCCGAGCAGTTCGTGCTCGGGGCAGACACGATCGCCCTGAGGGCCGGGCGCAGTGTGGACTGGCACTGTCCCGTGTTTACATCGGAGACGCCGGCGGATGTCGAGCAGGCCACGGACGATGGAGATGGGCGAGCGGCCGACCTGGCGAAGGCTTGGGTAGATGCGGCGGATCGAGAGGTGTCCGCCACGGGCGGGGTCTCTCAGGATAGCCACGGATTGCGTGACCGCCTGCTGGCGAAGCTGGATGCACCCGCGCTCTGCATGGCGGAGGGCAACGTCGTGGGCCGGCCCGGAGGGCCCCGGGAAGTGGCCGTTGGGTGCGCAAAAGGCCACGGGCACCGGCTCAGCAGGGAAGGCGGATCGATCTGGAGCGTGAGGGCCGGCGGCGGGGTCAACGACCTCTCTGAGGATGGTGGCCTGGGCCACATGGCCGCTGGAATCAAGCCCCAATACATTGAATATGAAGCGCTGGCCTGGATTCAAGGTGATTACCCCTGGCGTCAAACGCACCAACGACAGATTTCCGATAGGCCTTGGCGGCACTACGGTCACCGTGATGGTC
>JASLMQ010000904.1 GCA_030746455.1 Candidatus Latescibacterota bacterium | reverse complement strand
GATACGGCAGCAGGCGATTCGTCGCTGGAACGACGCCTTCGGGCTCCCACAGAGGAATCGCTCCTTCGACGTGATGGGGGTTCACCTGGTGTTCTTCAACTTCGAGCGCCACGGGATCGACGACGCCGAGATCGAGTGGATCGAAGCCGACGTCGGAGCCAACAAGGAGAGTCCATCCCTGCTCTTCTTCCACGTACCCCTTCCCATCCCATCGCTCACCAGAGAGGTAGAGGCGCGGATCGGGTCGGACATCTGTCTGGCCCGGGGACCCAACACGGACCGATTCTTCCGCCTGCTGGCCGGCAACCCTCAGATCCTGGCCATCTTCTGTTCCCACGTTCACTTCAACTCCGTCCATCGCCATGGAGGCACCGTGCAGATCACAACAGACCGGGTCACGGAGGACGCGCTGCGGAGGGTCATCGTCCACGGAATGGGGGCGTGAGCCCGGCCCCAGCTGAGAGGGTCGGCGCCCAAGTGTCTAGCTCGTCCGGCGGCTTCCGCGGATGCGAAATCCGTGAGCACAAGCGCCTTGGCATCCTGTCGGCTGGTGTTCTTTCGTGTGCCGGCAACAGGTATGCACAATCTCGTGGAGGCACAGTGCCTGAAGGAATTACTCACATAGATGAAACCATCCTCAGCATCCGACCACATCTGACGCAGACAAGACGGAGATTGCCCGAAAACTGGGAGCAGCGACCGCGGAGATTCATTCCATCTCACGCCCCTGCGATCGCACTCCGGGAGCGGGCGTCATCGACGGCCTCGATATGCTTGAACGCACGCCGGCTTGCACTTCGCCAGAACCGACAGGGCATGGCAAATCACGTTCTTGTGCGATCTGGAGTACCAAGACTACGGCGACCCCTGCAACGACATGTCTCCCATGCTCTGCCACCCCGACCCAATGTGGAGCCTCGCCGAGCCGCTCTCGGGCGCTTCGGCGAGCCCGCTCGCCGGGCCGTACTTCGAGGGATATGAGCAGCTCAGACCGGTTGACCGTGACCGCCTCGCTGCCGTCGCCGTCTACGCCCATCTCGCTTCGATGTGCTCAGTCGCCAGAGAGGCGTACAGAGCTGATGAGGGAGCCGGAATCGAAGACCGAGAGCCACCGATCTATTCGAAGCTGCTTGAGGCCATCGACAGGAGAGGCGCAACCCTCGGCATCACCTGAGTGCATGCGGCTGCAGCCGCGTGCTGGGCATGTGTCGAGGACCTCTCCGCTACGCCCTCGGTCCGTACGAGGCAGCGGCGCTCGTGTTGACATTGCATCAGCGCAGCAGGTAGCGTGGCTCGATAGAGCTGCGAAGCTCGCAATGGCTTTGCCACCGGGACATACCGGTGGGAGCGGGACGGGGTCGGTCGTCCCGTCCCGCTGTGCCGTGCGTGGCATGCTGCGTGCGCACAGTTGCCCAGTCCGAGGACAACCGCTTGTGACTGTACACCACAGCACGCGACCTTTTCACTCATGGAGGTACAGCCATGCATTCAAGGAGAGGCGTAGAGCGGGATGAGTACGGAGATTCTCATTGCTGACATCAGGAGGCAACTTCACTCTCTGGAAGTCCGCGCAGCCTTCCTGGCCCTCGACTACCCGGCTGATCAACGCGAAGCAAAGCAGACGAGAAGATCGGGCAGTACGTAGACCATCCTGACTGGCCCCTGTACGGCGCAATCCGAAACGGGGAAAGGCCCACGCACGTCCGAAATCCGGTAGATTGCGGTACTCCGACAACACAGACGTAGGGGCGTGGGGACGGCGATGGTTGACCACGTCCTTGAGAGTCACTCCCTAGACGTCCTCAGTGCTGAGACCGACGCTGACGGTCTTGGGTTCTACAAGCGCCTTGGCTTTTCTGTTCAGAGTCTCGGAGACAAGTACCCTGGTACCGAGCGATTCTGGTGCTCACTTCACCGAACTCTGCCCGGAGACGGGTAAAAGCAGCCGGTGGTCCCCTGGTCAGCCGGGCAGCTGAGACCGAGTCATCTGGCTGATTGTGTCCACAGATAGACCTGTAGGCTACTGATGAAGTCCGACGATCCGTTCCGCCCAGCGACCTATGAGGGGTCCGGCGGCAAGAGCATCCCCTACCGGCTCTTTTCGCCACCGGACGAGACCCGAGCCCCATCCCCACTGGTCGTTCACATGCACGGGAGCCGCGGAATCGGTACGGACAACGTACGTCACATCGATGGCAGCGGTAGATGGCCGGGTGAGGCCGCCAGAGTACGCAGCGCCTACATCTGCACCAGACCTGAGAATCAGCGCCAATTCGCCTGCTATGTGATAGCTCCACAGGCAAGCGAACCCTGGATCCGCCGGGCGCTGGATCGTCCAACAGCGCCAATCCTCCTCACCGCGGAGTTGATCCAGCATCTCAAGGACACGTTGCCGATCGACCCCAGAAGGGTCTATGTCATGGGTCACTCTATGGGCGGACACGGCACCTGGGAGATGGCTGTGCGGTACCCCAAGGTATTCGCTGCCGCCGTCCCCATCGGAGGGATCGGCAACACCGGGCTCGCAACTCGGATCGTAGGCCTTCCCGTATGGGCCTTCCACGTCACCGGAGACCCAGTCATCAGCGTAGACCGTACGCGCGACATGATCGCCGCCGTCAGAGACGCCGGCGGAGATCCCAGGTACACGGAGTACGACGGGCATACACATGCCGACCTGCTCCGTGCGTACGCGGAACCGAATCTTCTGCCGTGGATGTTCTCACAGCGACGTTGATGGATCGATGAAGGTCTCGACGCCCCTGTCGGCCAGCGTTACGCGTCCATCACTCTGACAGCCCATGCTCGCCAACTATCTGAAGACGGCCCTGCGCAACCTGCTGCGCCAGCGCACGCACCTGCTCATCAACAGCGGAGGCCTGGCCGTGGGCATGGCTTGTGCGCTGCTCATGTCGCTCTACATCCGCTTTGAGCTGAGCTACGATCGTTTCCACACTCACCACGACCGCATCTACCGCGTCACCTCCGACACCCGCGCGCGCCAACCGGTTCCACTAGGTCCTTTGCTGCTCGACAGCCTGCCAGCCGTCGAGGCGACGACGAGTGTCAAGCGCTCCTTTCAGCCCCTGATCATCCACGGAGACGAACGATTCTTCACCTCCGTGCACTTCGTGGACGCCAACTTCTTCGAGTTCTTCGATTTTCCCCTGGTTCGCGGTGAGACCGGCACCGTTCTGACCAGGCCGCACACCATGGTCATCAGCCGCCAGCTGGCGGAGCGACACTTCGGTGACCAGGACCCCGTCGGCGCGCGCTTGAGCTGGGATGGCCTGTGGGACTTCGAGGTGACGGGTGTCGCCGACGTGGCGACCAACAGCCATTTCCAGTTCGAGATCCTCGCCTCCGTATCCACGACCGACGTGACGCCCGACTTCGTGTCCGGCAAGGATCAGTGGAGTGTGGACAGCGGCTACGCCAATCGTCACATCTATCTGCGCTTGGCGGAAGGGCAGTCTGCCGATGGATTGGCACGGCAGGCCCTCGACCTCGTGGAGGACCACGTCGGAGCCGATCGGGTCGACCTGTTCGAGCGCCAAGGAGGGCTGCGTCTGCAACCTCTGGCCGACATCCACCTGCACTCGCAGCTGGCGGGTGAGCTCGGCACCAACGGACAGATTCAGCAGGTGTATCTGGCCGCCGCCATCGCCCTGTTCGTACTGCTGATCGCTTGCGTCAACTATGTGAATCTGGCCACGGCCCGGTCGACCCATCGCGCCCATGAAGTGGGTGTTCGCAAGGCGCTGGGTGCGAGACGGGGACAGCTGATCGCACAGTTCCTCGGAGAATCGAGCCTGCTGGCCCTGTCTTCTCTGGCTCTGGCGCTGTGTGTGGGTGCCTTGTCACTTCCCACCTTTGCCCGCTTCAGCACCGCCGATCTGAGCCTGACGCAGTTGCTGGAGCCGATGGTGCTG
>JASLMQ010000903.1 GCA_030746455.1 Candidatus Latescibacterota bacterium | reverse complement strand
GCGGGGCCGCCCGGCTCGGGGGCATCGGCGCGGGCGTGGCCACCCGCCATCAGGGGCAGCAGCGCGGGCGTGGCCACCCGCCATCAGGGGCTGCAGCGCGGTACCGCCTGCGAGTAGCGCCATCGCCGTCAGGAATTCTCTCCGGTCGAGTGATGCGGACAGGTGATACATGGCACCATCCTCCTTTCGGGATTCCCTCGACTACGTCTCCCCATGAAGCGCTTGCCGGCCGCGGATCGGTCTGGCTATCTTGTCTCTCACAGGGCTGCCCTCCCGCGTCAGTGTGAAGCTCGACGGCATCGAGCTACGTCCCGTTCAGGCCGAATATCGTCCTCACGTTTCCGCGGTTGACCTGCTCCCTCAGTTCCGGAGGCAGGTCGATGGCGTCGAAGATCCTCTCGTAGAAGTCGATGTTGGGCTTGAAGGGGAATTCCCCTTCCCGGAAGTAGCCGACGTCGGAGCCAAAGCAGAGCTTCCGTATGCTGGCCTCCAGGATCTGGCCGTCGGGCGCCAAGAGGTCCGACCACATCCGGGTCGATCGCAGGATGGCCGTCCCACCCGATAGGTCGGCGTAGACGTTGGGGCTGGACATCGAGACCTTCCAGCCTTCTTCCCACCAGGGATTGGAGTAGTGGGCCATCAGCATCTTGAGGTCCGGGAACCGGCGGGCGATCCTCTCCACCTGGGCGGCGCGCATGTGTTCCATGCATACGGGATTCAGCTCCCGTCCCGAACAGCCCAGGTATCCTGTGTGGAAGACGGCCGGCCTACCCAGCTGCTCGAGCTTCTCATACAGCGGCCAGTAGCGTTCGTCGCCGTAGGGAGCAGCCGGCTGGATGAACTTGATTCCGAGGCAGCCTGCTCGGACTATCGCCTCGATCTCGACGGCAGTCGCGTGGTCCATAGCGACCCGGGCCACGGGAATGACAAAGTCCCCGCAAAGCTCCACCGCTTCGAGGCACCGATCGGCCTCCTCGATGAGCACGACGGCTTCCACCCCGTTGCTCCTGCATGCCTCGATGTAGGCGTCTAGATCGCCGGTGAGAGCCTTGGGATCGCCGTGTACATGTGAATCGATGCGCATAGTTCACGTCCTCCTGAGAATCACGGTCAGGCGCGCCGTACCCGTATGAGAGGATATGCCCGATGCAGCGGAAGGTCAAGCGGGGACTTGCGGGGCGGTCACTGTGCCACGGTCCAACAATGGGCCTGGGATCCCCCCCTTCCTCGCAGCACCCTCCTCTGCCGCATTCGCGACTGCGGAGGGCAGGCGCTGCGAGCAAAGGGGGGAAGCCGGTCTTTGCGGCGCGGTTGTGCTAGGATGTTTCTAGCACAGGGACTGATAGCTAGGGAGAAGACCACCAATGTCAGGTCTGAAGATCGTTCTCGTGGGAGGCGGAAGCACCAATTGGACGCCGCGCGTCGTCTGCAACATCCTGCGCAACGAGTTTCTGGATGGATCCCAGGTCGTCCTGTACGACCTCAATCCGGAGGCCCTGGAGCTCACCTACGCCCTGGCCCTCAAGCACAGGGAGCTTGCGGGGTGCGCGACGACAGTCGAACAGACGACAGATCGGTCCGCGGCATTCGACCGGGCAGATGCCGTGATCGTGACGATTAGCACCGGGGGGCTCGCGGCCATGAAGCAGGACCTCGAGGTCCCTGAGGCGTCCGGGATCTACCAG
>JASLMQ010000902.1 GCA_030746455.1 Candidatus Latescibacterota bacterium | reverse complement strand
ACCGATTGGAGATCCAGGCCCCGGAAGACGAGGCGAGTACACTGGGCAATCTGGTGGTCGAAGCCTTGCTGCCGGGGGGGCGCCTGGTTCGCACCGAACCAACCGGCGAGGTCTACACCTGGTCTGACCGATGGGATGCCTGGCGACATCCCACCGTTGTCAAACTGGATCCGGGCGAGCCGATCACGGCCCTCCTCTCGTTCCGCTGAGACGGTGTGCCCGGATTCCGGCGCCCCGGTAGGTCCTATGGATGACGCGAAGACCCCCCGAGGGATTTCCCTCGGGGGGTCAAATGCTTCGAGATCCGGGGCAGGCCGGTCGGTATGCCGGGCCTATCGGCGCCTCCGGTATTTCAGCTCCCGCTGTTCGATCGAGACTGTGTTGATGGCCACCCGACGCAGTGGGTTATCCCGCTCGTCCCGGTGCACTTGGGAGGCCTGTAGGGCGACGTCCAGTCCCTCGACAACGTAGCCGAATACGGTGTAGCCGTTGTCGAGGTGGGGCGCCGGTTTCAGGCAGATGTAGAACTGGCTTCCGCTGGACTCGCGGTTCGGATTGGCCTCGTCTGGCAGTCGGGCGGCCGCTACGGCACCCCGTATGTGCTTGTGTCCGAATTCGGCGGGAAGGGTGTAGCCCGGACCGCCGATCCCGTCGTTGGACCGGTCGGAGCCTCTCGTGTTCGGACATCCTCCCTGGATGAGGCCCCCGGGCTTGACCCGATGGAACGCGGTGCCGTCGTAGAAGCCCTGGCGGGCCAGCTTCTTGAAATTGTCGACATGTCCAGGTACATCGCCGTGGAACGCTACGACGATGTCGCCTATGCTTGTCTGGATCACGGCGACCTCGTCCGGAGCTTGGCCGCACCCAGCCGCTCCGACGAAGAGCACCAGGAGGCAAACCGCCCAGCCCGTGCCGACCATCGCGTCTGTCCTTTCGCGTGGATTGGGAATGCCGTGGAAAGGGACCACTAATATAGACGGGAGGGGTAGAACAGGCAACCCCGAAACACCCGCGGGGGTACCATGATGCGGTTGACAAGCCGGCGCGAATGTCCTATTTTTATGGGCTTCGAAGGTTTGAGGACGGCTTCTACGTTCGCTGGAACGGCCTGTGCCTCAATGACCTGACGACGAAGGGATAGGGAGGCACCGATGATCGCCAGCATGACGGGGTTCGGCAAGGGGGAATCCGAGAACGGGGACTACGCCGCCTCGGTTGAAATCCGCTCGGTCAACGGGAGGTATGCGGACGTGTCGGTGCACCTGCCCCGGTCCCTCGCAGAGCTGGAGCCGAAGATCAAGGAAGTGGTGCTATCAGGCGTGTCGCGGGGCCATGCGAGCGTCTCGGTCGACCTGAAGGGGGAAGGGGTAGAGCAGGGCCTCCCCGTTCTCAACGACCAGATCCTGCAGGCCTACCGGGACGGCCTGATGCACATAAAGGCCCAGATCGTGGACGCCGGTCAGATCGACCCGGTGCGCTTGGCGGCCCTGCCGGGCGCCTTCGACTTCCGCACCGATCCCCCCGACCTGGAGGCCATCTGGGGAGCCTTGGAGCCGGCCTGCCGGATGGCGGTGGAGCAGTGCTGTGCCATGCGCCGGCTTGAAGGTGCGAAGCTGGCGAAGGACTTCGTCCAGCGAATCGAGAGGCTCAACGAGCTGATCGGGAGAGTGGAAACGCTGGCTCCGGAGCGGGTGAACACGGTCAGGCAGCGGATCGAAGGGAAGCTTCAGGAGTTCCTGGTGCCCGAGCAGGTGGACGAAAACCGCCTGCTGATGGAGGTGGCCCTGCTTGCGGAGCGGAGCGACGTGACTGAGGAGCTGGTCCGGTTCCGCAGCCACAATGCTCAGTTTCTGGAGACCATCGAGCGAGATGAGGCCGTGGGCCGGAGGCTGAATTTCCTGCTGCAGGAGATGCTTCGCGAGGCCAACACAATCGGGTCGAAGGCTGGGGATGCCGACATCGCGCACCTGGTCGTGGAGATCAAGGAAGAGATAGAGAAGCTCAAGGAGCAGGTCCAGAACATCGAGTAAGGCCACTCGGCCGCCCTTCGTGCCGGGGGAGACCACCAGCGGAGGTTGGGACGCATTACCGACCTGGATCAGGCTGACTCAGGAAGACGGTGCAGGCGCTTGGACGCGCCGCGCGCCGCCTACGCCGTGGTCGTGTCCGGACCCTCCGGGGTGGGCAAGACCTCGATCTGTGAAGGCGTTCTTAGCCAGGACCGGACGATCAGGCCGTGCGTGACGACCACGACTCGACCGATGCGACCGGGCGAGGTGGACGGAGAGGACTACCACTTCGTCTCCGATGAGGGGTTCCAGCAGAGGCTGGTGCGGGGGGAGTTCGTCGAGTGGGCGGAGGTCTACGACTACCGCTACGGCGCCACGGTCGACGCGGCCACCCGGGCGCTGTCGGGTGGAGGCGCCATGCTGGTGGATGTGGACGTTCAGGGCGCCGAGACCTGGAAGCGGGTCCTGGAGGACCAGTGCGTAACGGTGTTCGTGCTGCCCCCGTCGATCGAGGTTCTGAGAGGCCGTCTCGAGGGGCGGCGCACCGAGGAGGACCGGGCCCTACGACGCAGGATGGAGAATGCCCGGAAGGAGTTGGAGCGTGCCGACCGGTACGACTACACGATCGTGAACGATGACCTGGCGACGGCAATCTGCGACCTCCGGGCGATCGTCCGGGCCGAGAGACAGCGTTCGTGGCGCATGGCGTCAATTCTCGGACAGGTAGCGGAGCCGAGCGGACCTGGAAGCACAACCTAGAGGGGGAGGATCCACTGATGCCGGAGATCTACTTCCTGGAAGAGATCAGCAATGACGATATCAACCCATACGAGGCGGTTATCCTTGCGTCCCACGAGGCTCGTCGGATCAACCAGACGAGGCAGATGCTCGAAGTTTCGGAAGACGCCGAGAAGCCGACGACGGTCGCCATCAAGTGGCTGGCGGAAGGAAAGGTCACGATGGCGCATGAAGGCGAGGCAGACGATGCAGGAGCCGAGGACGAGGAGTCCGCTGAGCCAGAAGCGGGTACTGCTGGGGGTTAGCGGAGGCATCGCCGCGTATAAGAGCGTGGAGGTCCTGCGGGGCCTCCAGGCCATGGGCGCGGAGGTCCGAGTGGTGATGACGGCCGCGGCGCGGGAGTTTGTCCAGCCTCTCACCTTCGAGGCGCTCTCCCATCATCGGGTCTACTCGGCGCTCTTCCCCGAGTCGGGCGATCC
>JASLMQ010000901.1 GCA_030746455.1 Candidatus Latescibacterota bacterium | reverse complement strand
CACCGGCGCACGCTGGGTTACCTCAAGCGCGAGCTGGCGCCCTGCGAACCGGCCGAGGTCGTCGACTTCATGGTGCGGTGGCAGCACCTTCACCCCGCCTGCCGGCTCAGCGGCATCGATGGGCTACGCGCCGTTGTCCGTCAGCTCCAGGGATACGAGGTCCTCTCCGGCGTCCTGGAACCCGATCTCCTGCGGTTCCGAGTCGCCGACTACGGGCCTCATCTCCTCGAGCAGCTCATCGCCTCTGGCGAGGTGCAATGGCTCCGTGTGGGCGATGGCGTCAGTCGCGGGAAGCTGACCTTGTGCCTCGCAGAGGACGCTGCCTGGCTCGGCAGGGGCGTCGAGAGCAGCTTCGACGTTGAGGCTGAAGCGGATGCGGACATCGCCGGTGTCATCCAGAGGGTGCGGAACCATTTCCGATCCAGACCCGTCGGCTTCTTCGATGACCTCGTCCCAGCGGCAGGGGCAGATGAAGGCGCCACGCTCCGCGCGGTCTGGTACCTGGCGTGGTGCGGCGAACTCACCTGCGGGACCTACGAGTGCCTCCGCCACGCGAGCTTCCGGTCTCTTCTCTCCGCCTGCTACGATACGGCGAGCACGCCCGCCGACATCGTGGGAGGTCGACTCTCTCCCGAGCGCGTGGTCGACCGCCTGCGAGAGCGACGGATGGATCCCCGGCTCGCCCCCTGGATGGCCACCGATCGGCTCTTGGGTTCCGCCGCGCCGTTGGATCGTACTGAGATCGTACGCAGGTGGGCCAGGCAGCTCCTCGACCGCTGGGGCGTCGTCACCAGAGACATGGTGTCGTCCGAAGAGGCCGCACCCCCCTGGACGGAGCTGGAGCCCGAGCTCAAGCGTCTCGAGCTCACGGGAGTGGTCACGCGGGGCTACTTCATCGAGAGCCACTATGGCGTTCAGTATGGCCTCCCCGACGCCCTCGATCTCCTGCGGGACTGTCGAAGCGGTGGTGCCGGCGGATCGGGCTCACCTTCCCCCCGGGAGGCGCCCTTCGTCGGTCTCTCGCCCCGCGACCCGGCCAACCTCTATGTCTCGTGCCTGGAAGTCATGCAGGAGAACGGCGTACGCCTTCAGACCCCCCGCCGACGGAGTGCCGATCGCCCCACCGTCGTCCGGTCCGGACGGCCGGTGCTCCACGCCGGACACCAGGTGGAGACGCTCACCCGAGGGCAGCTGCGGGACTGTGTAGACGCCCTGAGATGGACTCCATCCGGGGAGGAGGCCCGGACCACCTTCAGGACGTGGAACGGTCGCCCAATCGACACCAGCCCCGTCTCGGATGTCCTGTGGGAGATGGGCTTCAGATTCGATCGCCCCGGACAGATGGCGTGGCCGCCTCAACGGGAGACAGGCGACCCACCGCGGGTGCCGCGGCAGGAGATTCTCCTCCCCCACTATCTCGAGCCGTCTCCCGTGGCCGACGAACCGAACCCGAAGGTCGCACCCGCACCCGATAGCGACAGTCCTGTCAGGGAGGCGGTGGGTCCGAATGCCATAGCCATCAACCGTACGCCGGTGCTCACGCTCTGGGGGACCGTCGTGTCCCAACGTCTCGGCTACGACTGGGAAACGGCGCTGACCTTGGGCAGATGCCTGTCGGGCCTCAACGCGCAGACGAAGGGTCGTCGGCTGGGCATCTTCGCCGCGCCCAAAGGGACCGACGATGACTCGGCTCCAAGGAAGATGGGCCTCGGGGAGGAGTTCTGGATCCGGATTTGCGGACGATCGCTTCCGGCCAGGCGGACCGTGCGCGGCGTCCGCGCCGTCACGGGAGACAGGGCGATTGCCCCCCGGAGCGTTGAGAACTACCTTAAGGGCAGGTTCGGCGACCGATTCGAGGACGCCAGGACCAGGATGACGGAGCTTGCGGGATCCTATACCCCCGAGCTGCTGGACCAGGCCGCCTGGGATCTCTACGTACGGTTCCGTCCCCGGATTCCCGACGGCATCGAGGGATGGGGAGCACAGGGCGTTCTGGATCTTGACCTCATTCGCTCCCTTGCGAGAGGGTGAGGGCTTCCACGTAGGGGTACCTCCAGGTTACAATGCTGCTCGCCAGGTCGGTTCGTTTTTGAGAGGGCAGCTATCAGCCTTCAGCTGTCAGCTCAAGCAGATCTATGCATGCGCCAGAAGGTGATTGCCATGCAGGCGCGCGATGGCGCGCCACGCGCCGATTCCGGCTGATAGCTGACTGCTGAACGCTGCCTTTCCGTTCTGTCGGCACTGGGAATCCGTCCAACGCGATCCGTGCCTTCACTCTGCATTCTGTTCTCACCAAGGAGCTTGTATCCGATGTCAATCAAGAACGTTGCCGACGTACCTATCGAACCCGTCGAAGCTGGCACGGCCACCTCACGCCAGGTCCTGATCGGGCCGGATGAGGGTCCCAACTTCGCGATGCGTCGGTTCATACTGGAGCCGGGCGGGAGCATGCCGGCGCACACCAACACCGTGGAGCACGAGCAGTATGTGCTCCGGGGGTGTGCGGAGATCGCCATAGGCGAAGACACCCATCGCGTCGCTGCGGGCGATGTGGTCTTCATCCCCGCGAACGTGCCCCACTGGTACCGCGTCGGAGGTGACGAGCCCTTCGAGTTCCTTTGCATCGTCCCAAACCTTCCGGACACCATCGAATTGGTTCCTCAGGATCTCTGACAGAGCGGTAGGTATGCGTCCGGTTCGAGCGTTCTGTCTGCATACACGTGAGACGTGAGAAGTCAGGCGTCAGACGGAAGAGCGGCACTACCTCGTGGCCGGCCACCTTGCACAGAATCCGCCCTAACTGACGAGCTCCGCGGGCCAATTTCCAATTCTCACCTAAATTGATCGATTTCTTCATCCAACCGGTATATGGATTGGGATGATCTGGCTACATCGCTTCCACAGCAGGTCGAGTTTGAGTGCTCTTAAGATGGTTTCTGGGAAGCGGATGATGATCTGGTGGCCTCCGCGGA
>JASLMQ010000900.1 GCA_030746455.1 Candidatus Latescibacterota bacterium | reverse complement strand
CCGGACTGCTTCAGCAAGGCGTACAGATAGTAGCGGACCCCCGTCTTGGGGATCGTCGACTCCGCAGAGACATACGTCCACAGATCCCACACGAGCTGGTTGTCGAACCGCCCATCCGGATCCTCGGCAACCGAGCCGATCAGATGCGTATCGCTCTTGCCGATGTCGGCCAGCAGGTCATCCCCCTGGGAGTTCCCGCTCGTGTACGACACGCTGCCTCTGGAGTCCTTGAAGTCCGACCGGGTGCTGTAGTAGAGCTCGATCGTGGCGCTGTCATCGACATCGACGTCTCCGTCCCTCCCCTGCGAGGCCCACGACAGGGTAACATATCGCTGGCTGGGACCTATCTTCAGGTCCTTCCCGTCACCGTCGACCATCATCTGGGAGACATCGATGCCCGTCACCACGTCCAGATCGCCGTCGCCGCTGCCGTCGAAGTCGTTCAGCGAGAAGACGTCCGGCGTGATCATGGGCGAGTGCGCTACGGCAAGCTGAGAGCCGGAGGGGCTTGCGATGAAGGGATCGTTGAGTACCTGGGTCAGCGTGCGATACGTCCCATCCGTCGCGGCGAAGTAGACCCTGTAGCTCCCTGCAGGGATGAACGAGACCGCGAGGCCCGTTGTCGTATCGGTGACGATGGGACTGAAGCTGAAGGTCCTGTGATTGATGGTGAGGGTGTCGGTTCCCGTGACCTTGATGGCCCCCCTCAGCGAGTCGATGCCCCCGCCCACGAGGTCGTCCACCGTAAGTCCGTCCTGCATCGCCAGGAAAATCGCCATCTCGAAGTCGAAGGCGTTGTCGTCGTCCTGGGCCTGAAAGAGCAGATCCACCCGGTCCGTCGCGCCAGGAGTCAGGCCGCTGTTCACACCGGAGAAGGCGTCTCCCTTCTCCACCCACGATCCGGTGTCTAGCGTGAGGTTCCGGTTGTCCTTCCGATTTACATCGACTGCGGCCATTCCGACAATATCGCTCGGCACCTGAACGACGCCCGTGTTGTCGAAGTCGTCCCCATTGTCCGTGTCGTAGTCCCATCCCACCACCACGAACTCGGGGGCGTGCGTTACAAGCAGGGGGCCGCTTCGGCCCAGGTACGCCCCGCCGCTGAAGGTTCCCACCTGGGTCGGATCGTACCCCTTCCTGGCCGGCGCCCCGAAGTTGGGCCTGGCAGAGGGGAGTCGATCGGGTGCTGGATCGGCCAGGATATAGATATAGTGGTAGGTGTCGTCCTGCGTGCCCGCAAGCGAGATCACGCCATTCGAGCTGTCGGCCGAATCTGTGAAGAACGTCGAGGCGTAATCTTCACGGATGAAGGTCGCGGGGATCGTTCGCGGCGCCTGACGTGACCCGAGCAGCGGCCCGCTCCCGTCCGCCCGGAGGGTCGCGATGCCCGCGAGGGTACCTCCCTGGCCCTGGTTGATCAGCGTCGAGTCCGCCGCCCAGTAGAAGCTGTAGACCACGTCGGTAGCGCCGTCGGAGTACCCGGACGAGGCCGACAGACCCGACAAGTCGGTGTGACTCAGATCCGGGAGCGCGCTGGGGAACCTCAGCTTGTAGAATCGTCCGCCGGCCGATGTGGTGTCCCCCACGGAGGAGTCGGGCGCAGAGAACGAGATGACCTGGATGCGCCGGTTCTGGTGTTTGGCAACCGGCACGTTCGTGTTGGTCAGATTGGTGCCGGGTGCGAATCTCACTGCGTAGACCGTATCCTGCTTCAACCCGTCGCCGATCCCGGTGAAATCCGTCGGCGTGGTGACGTCGAACTCGACCGCTACGGTTTCGCCACTCAGCGATCCAGCCGTCAGAGTCAGCCCGAAGACAAGTTCGCTGCTGCTCGCCCCCTGACCCACGTGGAAGGCACTGATGTTCGCGGTGTTCGACGTTGCGGTGACAGAACTGGACACGTACTCCAGCTCGGGAGGCAGCGTGATCGTGAACGCCCGAGTCTGAGCGGTCGGGCTGCCGGTCAGCGTGATGTTGAAGCGCTGGTGGTACTGCTGGCTCGACTCCTTCTCGATGCCGTTGGGGATCTGGTCTGGAACCAATGCGATGGTCTGGCTCCAGGCCGCCCCTGGAAGCGCAGTCAGGATCGACAACAGCGCGATAAGGCTGTGAAACCTAAGGTTCATGACTCAGAGTCTCACCGACGGTGTGGGCTGCGATCGGTTCGCTATCCGACAGGGTCCCAATCGATGCTCCTTAACTCTCAGATTTCAAACGGTTTATCTCAGAACCAGGTACAGGCCAAAGACAAGACTCCCGTCCCAGGAGCGCCTGTGGATAGAGTCCCCCCTCTCCATCTATCGGCAAATTACTTTAGCATCTTTAGCGAAATCTTCGGACAGCTTGCGCAAATTCCGGAAATCTCGCGTCCTGGCTACGATATTTCTTTACTTCGTTCTGGTGGCTGGCAGCAGATCGCCCCCAACGGGCTCTTGCCTGACGGGGGCGATGTTTCAGTCCTATGGATGGATCTAGAGATACTCGCGCACCGCCTTCGCCACGGCCTTCCCCAGCAAGACCGAGCCTTCCTCCACGAAGTGGACCCCATCCGGTGTCAGCAGCCGATCGCGTCCCGCCTCCAACACCATGCCGTGCAGGTCGTTGACCGGGATGTCCAGCTTCTCACAGATCTCCGACGCCGCCTCGTTGTAGGCCGCCACGTACGACTCGAACCGGTCGAAGCCCTTTCGCTCGTGGTGCCACGCCTCGTTGACGGGCGTTGTTGCGGCCCAGATCACCTGCGCCTGCGTCTGGGTGACCAGGCGCCGAAGGATCTCTTCCACGTTCTGCCTGTACTCCGTCAGGGGGACGGCCGACTCCTCGTCTCCGAATTCCACCTTTAGATCGTGAAGGCCGCAGTTGATGTGGATCACCTTCGATGGGGAGGCCAGCGCCCAGGCGTCCAGGTGCTCCTTCACCTTCCGGCTGTTCCCCCCGTTCACCTCGGGCTCCCACACTTCGGCCTCACCGGCAAGCTCCTTTTCAACCGTGGCCTGGTACCCCATTCGAATCGAATCCCCGATCAGCACTACACGCTCCATACCTCCTCCTCCGCCCCGATGCTTTGGTCCCCACCCGGCCTGGGGTGATGCTGCTCATCCAACCTGGGTTCCGCTTGTGATCTTTTCGCGTCTTTCGTAGTGACGGTTCTATGACATCCCATCCAGGAGTGGAATCAGGTCCCCCAGCGCGTTGATCTGATGTTGCGTGGGCGCCAGGCCCTCGGGCCAGCTCTGCGTCCCGGGGATCCACACGGGCGTGAGGCCGGACGCCTCCGCGCCCTGGATGTCGTTGGTCGGACTGTCGCCCACGAAGCACACCTCACAGGCCGGAAGTCCAAGGTCTGCCAGGGCCACCTCGAAGATACCGGGATCCGGCTTGCTGATGCCAACGGCCTCGGACACCACGATGGTTCCGAAGTAGATCCGTATATCGAGCCTGTCGATCTTCCCGTTCTGCATGGCCACCGGGCCGTTGGTCACAATGCCCATTCGCATCTCCCGGTCGCGCAGGGCTTCCAGCACCTCATACAACCCTGGCATCGGCTGCGCACACCTGGGAAACGTCGTCTGCCAGAAATCGAGGAAGTCCTGGAGCTCCGGCTCCCGCTCCCACGGGAGCTCCGCGATCAGGCGGGCAAGCATCTCGTCTTTGGGCCGGTATCCCCCCTCATCCGCATCCAGGAACACGCGGATCAAATCATCTTCATCCGCATCGCCGAGGTCGCCGCCGTGCAGGTCGGCGAACTGCTCCGCCAGGATGCTCACCGCGCTCTGGCGGTCCAGGAGGGTTTCATCGAGATCGAACAGCACACCGCGGATTGGCATAGGGCACCGTTGCTCCGGATTGGTTGGGTGGCATTGGCATGCGTAACGTCGGCAGACGGCAAAGGGCAGAGGGCAGACGTGGCAATGCGATATCGCGTGGACCGGCTCAGCCGGTACCTACCCCGAGTATTCTGGTCAGCACCGGCCGCAGTCCCTCGGCCATGCGGGCGAAGCCGAGGTCGTTCGGATGGCCACCGTCCACCGCGCCGTCCGTCACGTCGCCCCCGTGGTAGTCCTTCGCCTTCAAGAGATGGGCCCTCGCATCCCCGGCCTCGTTCCGCGACTCGATCGCCTTCCGGATGATCTCCCGCTTCTCGTTCACCTGCTCCCGGTGCCCGCGAGACCACAGTGCAGCGTTGTAGAAAATCGGTGAGGTCGCCAGCAGGGGGGTCTCCGGTTGGGCCTCCCTCAGCACATCGACGAAGGTCTGAAATCGCTCGCGAAGCATGTCCACGGATGTGTTCTGACCCACGTCGAGCACGAAGCAACTGGCCCTGGCCTCCGCGAGCGCCTCGGCCAGCTCTTGCTCGCACCGTCCCTTGCCGCTGAACCCGAAGTTGGCGTAATCGACATTCAGCATCCGTCCCACCGTGGCCTGGTGGCTGAGTCCGGGACGCGACGCGCATCCTCCCTGGGTGATCGACGTCCCGTAGTAGATCGCAGGACCATCCACCGCGAAGGGCGCTGGGCCCTCGAAGCTTGCGTCGTCGTCAACGCCGATCGCCAAGATCTCGATGGGCCCGTAGAGTGGCAGGTAGAGGCACACATCCCGCATCTCACGGTCCGCGCCACTGAAGAACTCGATCTCCGCCTCGCCGCCCTCAGGGCCCGGAATCTTCGCGGACCAGCACAGGCCGTTCACGTAGGCGGATACCCCGTGCGCCGTGAAACTCGTCATATTCGTCCGGATCCCGAACTTCGGGTAGCTCGCGCGAATGGAGAGCGAGCCCGAGTCCGTCCGGAAGCGCAGCCGCGCGCCGGCCGTCTGCTTTCCGCCATCGAACACGTCCTCGGGGATCCGGTCCCTGAACCGCTCCGGGAACCGCCACAGCTTCGGCGACGACTCCTCGAACCACGGCAGTCCGCAGACCTGTATGTCGTCATCCGGAAACCTAACCCACCTCATCCCCTCTCCTTTCCCGCCTTCCTCTCACTTCAAGCCGACCCACCCAAACTCGGCCCTTTCCGGCCAAGCCTCGGTAGTCAATTTTCAATTCTCAATTCCTCAATTTTCAATGCACTTCATCTTCGCAAGGGCCACTGCCCCCAACAACTGCGACTTCCCCCCCAGCTTCGCCCGCTTGATCTTCAGGTGCGGCCGATGCACCGGCATCACGTACCGCGACGCCTGTTCCCGGAGCGGATCGAACAACACCCGTCCCGCCTTGGACACATTCCCGCCGACCACAATCGCATCGGGCGCGAAGGCATTCATCGCCGTTGCCGCGCTCATCCCCAGGTAGCGGCACGTCTCATCCACGATCTCCTGCGCAAGCCCATCGGTCTGGCGCGCCGCATCGAACACCGCCCTGGCGCTCACCTCTCCATCCCCGCACGCGAGGATGGCGCGTCCCCGGCGCGGATGTCGCCGAACCATCTCGGCGGCCCGGTTTCCGATCGACTTCCCCGAGCACAGCGATTCGAGGCATCCCCGGTTGCCGCAGTCGCACAGGGGGCCGTCGGGCAGGATCGGGCAGTGTCCGAGCTCGCCGGCGTTCCCGTCGGATCCCCGATAGATCTGCCCATCGACGATGATGCCTCCGCCGATACCCGTCCCGATGTTGTAGTAGACCAGGTTCCGAATTCCCGCACCGGCGCCGAAGGTGAACTCCCCCAGTGCCCCCACGTTCGCGTCGTTGTCCACCACCGCGCGAAGCTTCAGCTCCCGACCCACGATCTCGGGCAGGGCCACGTCATCCCATCCGGCCACGTGCGTGGAGTTGACGATCCGCTGTGCCCCGAAGTCCACGGGCCCGCCGAACGCGATGCCGCACGCGGAGACCTTGCCCGGCGACCGGGACAGGAGCTTGCGCCCTGCCTCGAGGATACGTTCGATCATCCAGTCGGCGCCGCCCGAGCGGTCCGTCC
>JASLMQ010000899.1 GCA_030746455.1 Candidatus Latescibacterota bacterium | reverse complement strand
GTGTTGGGGCCGGAGGAGCCCGCGATCGACCCGGCCATGCACACCAGGGGCATCCCTTCACGGGCGGCCAGCACCGATGTGGCGGCACAGTCGTCGTCGAGGTGCAGGTTGGGCAGAAGGGTCGCCAGCAACCCCGCCGTGGGGTGCTCCGAGAGGTCCGACTTGTCCGTGGCGATCCGTACCATCTCGACCCATGCCCTCGCGCTCTGGTGCCTGACCGGACACGCCAGGGCGAACTTCGTCGTATGGGCCAGGGTCTCCGCGAAGGAGATCGCCTCGGCGTGTGAGGGTTCCACGTCCTGAGCCTCGACCACGGGGACAACGCAGTGCGACTGAGGAAGCGCGTCGCAGAGCCGGGCGAATCGCGCCGCGTCCTCGCGCGTTGCCTGCCGCAGGTTCCAGTCAGGCCAGGCCATCACCTTCGCCACCGTGCCCCCGCACATCGTCCAGCACCGCCCCGACCCGATCTCGATGATCCCGCCGGCCCTGTCGTGCATCGCGAATCTGCCCGGCGCCGTGGAAAGCAGGTCCCGAAGGTTGGCTTGGGTCAGACGGATCCGCCCATCCTCGCCCTTGCTGCCACCCGCGCCGGTCAACGTATCGACGACATCGGGTTGGGTCACCAGGACGCCGGTCTTCTCGACGATCTCCAGCGCGGCTTCGATCAGCCTGCCGCACTCATCGTCGCTCAGAACGGAGAGGGTGCTCGGCTTCACCTCTGGCTCCCCTTCGTGCTCGTAGCCTGCCCCGGGCTTGACCCGGGGCGGCTTTCGTGGTCTGGCTCTTCCTGTCTCGGCTCCTGATATCCGCCGCCCGATCGAGGATCTCCTCCTTCCCGAGCCCGATCGCCTCATACATCGCGAACACGTTCTCCATAGGCGCCTCTGGCGGCACCGCGTGCGACGCGGCCAGGATGAACCCGCCGCCGTCGGACGACATCGTCTCCACCAGGCGCTCGGCTCCGCGACGCACCTCGTCCGCCGTGCCGTTGGGCAGCAACCCCTGCGTGTCCACCCCGCCCATGAAGGCCAGGTCCCTCCCAAACTCCCGCTTCAGCTCACCGGGATCCATCCCGGGGCAGTTGCACTGCACCGGGTTGAGCACGTCCATACCGATCTCGACCAGGTCGGGGATGATCGGTCGTAGCGCCCCGCAGCAGTGGTAGGCCACCCACAGATCCCGCGACTTCCCAACCTCGAAGATCCGCTCCAGCCGGGGCCGGATCTTCTCCCGCCAGCACGCGGGGCTCATCACCATCGCCTGCTGCCCCGCCACGTCGTCGCCGGTCCACAGCCAGTCGAGCGGGAACCTGTCGCACGCCTTCTTCGACACCTCGATGGCGAACGCCTCCGCGTCGTCCAGCATCCGGTCCGCGACCCCCGGGCCGTCCGCCAGATCCATCGTCGCCTGTTCCATACCTCTGACCCGGCTGACCATCTCGAACAGGCAGGGTGACACGTCGCAACCGATGAACCAGTCGTCCGCGTCTTCCACAACCGGATCCATGTTCGCCAGCAGCGACCCCATCCGGTCGTAGGGATGCGTGAAGTCGGCGATTTCCGCCTCGCTCGCATCCTCGAGGGGCGATCGTCGGATCTGGTTGAACGGCCCGACCTTGACCCACTCGATGCCCCAGTCGTCGACGTGCGACTCGCCGTCGTGCTCGTGGGTGATCCCTTCCATCGCGTGGTTGTTGGACACCCACGTCTGGCGGACGTCGTTCCCCATTACCTCCGCCACGCATCCCGCCGGGATCTCGAGGACCTGGCCCAACCGCGCCGCCGTGTCGGGGTGAAACCACATGAAGACGGGAACCCGATCGACGGGCTCCCGTCTCAGCGCCGCATGGACGCGTTCCTTGGAGTTCATGCTCTGTGCCTCACGCGTCTTGCCTCTACAGATCCACCTCCATCTCCTGCACCAACCCTGAAACCGCGGCCACGTCCGATCGGTCTGTCAGGTCCAGCACGGGCGCGCTGAACGGCACGGACCGGAAACGAATCCCCATGGCATCGGTCGCGAGCTGCACGGCATCTGGGATCTCGAGCTCACCCCTTGGAGACGGCTTGATGGCCCTCAGCGCGGCGAACATCCGCTCGTCGAACCGCCAGCTGTTCATGCTCACGCAGATGGGCTCCCTCAGCCGAGCGACCTGCTCCGGAGACGGCTTCTCCACGATGCGCGTGAGATAGCCGTCTCCGTCGGTTTCCAGGATCGCGAACCGTGCAATCCGGTCCGGGGGAATGTTGCTCCCCTCGAGCAGGCCCTCCCGATCGAACCCGATCAGGCCGTTCTCCCCGAGATATCGAAGGGCCTCCAGCGTCTCCGGGGGGTAGTAGTTGTCCGCGTTGATCACCAGGAACGGATTCCCGTTGGCGAACTCTTCAGCCGCGCACACGGCATCCGCCGTGCCCTTCGGTTCGGCCTGAACCGCAAAGGTGATCTCCAGCCGTCGGCACGTCACCTCCTGACCGTAGTACGCTCGCACCGCGTCGTGGCCCGGGCCGATCACCAGACACACGCGTCTGTAGCCCGCGTCGGCCACGCCGGTGAGCACGTAGTCCAGGAAGGGCCGACCCACCGGCATCAGCGCCTTCAGACCGGCCTGGGCGGCCTTCGCCTGTTTGCTGTCCAGACGCGCCTCGTCATCGGCCTCCTGCATGCGCGTCCCGAGTCCAGCGGCCAGGATCACGGCCTTGTCGGTCTCTCCACTCGCCATTCGACTCCTTCTCTGCTGGCTAACCTCAGAACCTAACCCCAATGCGACATAACGCAACCACCGATGAACCCACCTCCGCCCATCCACCTTCGCTTCCACCTACGCGGCAGCAGCCGCTTCGGTGGACAGTGGGAAGCTACGGTGGACGAGGCGGGCTACGGTGGGCAGGCACAGATCAACACTGATAGGGAGGCGTCAGAGCCCTGCGGTTCCAGGCCAGGACGGGGCCTGAGCACGGGCGGCCAACGGCCGACAGAGCAGAGGAGTCACCTC
>JASLMQ010000898.1 GCA_030746455.1 Candidatus Latescibacterota bacterium | reverse complement strand
AGCGATGGGCGAGAAGCGGCCTAGGCCTTGCCCACGGGGGCTCTACCATGGGTGCCCGATCCCGCGCGAGCTATGCCGGGAGGGCTTCCAGCGCAGCGGGGCGTGGAACTGCCTGGAGCTGCTTCGAGATTTCGAGTGGTTCGTCTTCTCGGACCGGGGTGAAGCGACGGGCACGGGGAACGAGGCCTCACCTGCAGCTGAGGGTGTGGCCTCGCTGGAGGAGCTGATTCGGGTCCTGGAGGACCGAGATCAGGCTTGACCGGACATCGACTGCCCTGGTCAGGCGGCTGGGCGAATAACGGAGGGCCCGGCGGGAATCCCGCCGGGCCCTGGTTGGTTCGGTTTGCCGAACGAGCGGCTAAGTGTCGGCCTGTTCCCCCTCCGCCGCACGCAATGCCGCGCTGTAGACGTCCAGAATGGGCACGTTCCCTTCGCGGGCGAGCCGGGCACAGTCTTCGAACTCAGGGGTGACCCGGCGGCGTTCTCCCTGCTGGGCGACCTTGAGGGCGACCGTGCCGTACGGCGTCTCGACGGTGCTGCTGCTGCGGGGAAGCGCGAGTCGGTCGACCTGTGTGATGCGGAGGCCGAGGGTGGTGGTTTCGCGCAGGAGCGTTTCGGTCAGGCTGCTTGCCCGAGCCGGGTCCGCGAGTACGCTGACCATCACACCCGGCCGACCCTTCTTCATGACCACGGGGGTGAGATAGGCGTCGCGCGCGCCCCCTTCGAGCAGCCGCTCTACGAGGTAGCCGTAGACCTCGGGGTTCATGTCGTCGATGTTCGTCTCGATCAGCGTCAGCCGCTGAACCTGGCTTTCCGTATCCAGGTCCCCGATTTCCACACGCAGCAGGTTGGGAACCTGCTCGATGTCGCGGTTTCCAGCGCCGTAGCCCACCCTCTCTGCGGTGGACACCACGCGCTCGCCGATACCCGAGGCAAGTGTGGTGAGGATGGCTGCTCCTGTTGGCGTGGTCAGCTCGAATGGGATTCCCGTTCGCTCGGCAGGCTGTCCCCGGCAAAGGGACACGACCGCGGGGACCGGGACCGGCAGCACCCCGTGCGCGCTCTTGACGGTTCCGGTCCCGAAGCGGAGGACGGACGCGTAGACGCTCTCGACCCCGAGCAGTTCGAGGCCAACGACCGCGCCCACCACGTCGACGATGGCATCGACTGCGCCCACTTCGTGAAAATGGATGCGGTCGATGGGAACACCGTGGACCTCGGCCTCGGCGGCGGCGAGCCGCCGGAAGATGGCCTCGGCCCGTCCCTTTGCCGATTCACGGATGTCGCTCGCGCCGATGATCTCCAGGATATCCGAGAGATTCCGGTGGACGTGCCCTTCCTGCGCGATCACGTCGACCTTCGTGGCGGATATGCCGTGCTTCGCCACCTTGCGTGCCCGGATATGGTACTCGTGCAAGTCAAGCTTCGCCAGCTCCTCCTGCAGGCTCTCGAGGGCGAGACCGGCGTCCACCAACGCGCCGAGCGCCATGTCCCCGCTGATTCCTGCGGGGCAATCGAAGTAGGCGACCCTCAAGACGATCTCTCCTCCGTCGAATCGTACGGGGGCCAGCAAGCGACCGGACACACGGTTGGATCATAGGCAGGGCTGTCTGGCGGGAGGCCCCCGAGATGCAGCCTGGTCATCGGGGGCAGGATCGGCATTACTCGGCGGTGCCGGCTGCGGAGCCGGCGTCGAGGAAAGCGGTGACAACCGATCCGGGTTGACGATCGAGCACGGCGGTCAGCCTGTCTCGATGGCTGAAGTAATGCAGCATGCGGGCCATGGCGACGGGCTTGCCGGTGGGCTTATGGACCACCCTGGCGGCATCGCGGGCGCGGTATCGCCCGCCTTCGAGCACGTGGAAATTGTAGTGGAGATGGGGGCCTGTCGCGCGCCCCGTGGCGCCCACATACCCTATGGTCTGCTTCTGCTTGACGCGCGAGCCCTTCCTGAGACCTCTCCGGAAACGGCTCAGGTGCCCGTAGCCGCTCTTGTAGCCGTTCTTGTGCTTGATCTCGATGTAGTTGCCCAGCGCGCCCTTGCGTCCCTTGAAGGTCACGATCCCATCCGCGGTCGCCCAGACCGGCGCGCCGTAGTTGGCTGCGTAATCGATGCCGTGGTGCGGCGTGTACTTCTTGAGCACGGGATGATAGCGCCGACTAGTGAAGCGAGAGGAAATGCGCCGGTAGTTGAGAGGCGACTTCAGGAACAGCCCCTGCAGGGAGCGTCCATCAGTGTCGAAATATCCCGCATCGCCGTTCTCGGCTTCATAGAGGAAGGCCTGATGGCTCTTGCGCGCGGCGCGGTACTCGGCCGCGAGGATATCCCCATACCGGACGAACTCGCCCTCCTTGTAGAACTTCTCCACGGCCATCCCGAACCGATCGCCCGGCCGGCAGTCGACCGTGAAGTCGATGTAGTACTCGAAGATGTCTGTGAGCTTCGCACTGAGGATGTCCGGGCTCTCGCCGGCCCGGTCAAGCGACGCCCAGATGGATCCGTCGATGCGATCCGAGATCACGACGACCTCGCGATCCAGTGGCACCTCCTCCTTCCAGGCGTGGAGGATGCCGTCCCGTCGATCGGCGACGAATCGCGTTTCTCTGGAGCCCTTCTTGGCGTACTCGAACCGCTGGATCGTGCCCTGATCGTCGACCTCCACCAGATACCGGTCGCCCCGCTGAACGATGTTGGGGTTGAACTCGGACCGGTGGACGCCCTTCCGGACGGCGGTCACCAGCTCGAAGATCTCCGCTCTGGATATCCCGCGGCGTTCCAGGGCCTCCGAGAAGACCTCGCCCCGGAGTATCCTCCCGTCGATTAGGATGCCCTCGGCCCGGGACTCTTCCAGTGAGGAATCCACAACGGTGGTGTCGGCGGGGACGGGGTGGCTGGATTCGGCCAGCGGAGACGGCTGCGTGTCCCTGGCGGGCGGGTGTGCCCGAGTGGACCAGAGGAAGGCGCCTGCGGAAAGCAGGAGCAGGACCAGGAGCACCCGACCGGGTCGAAGACGAATGGGACGTTGCACCGAATCGGCGTCGACGGATGGACTCCTGTAGTTGTAAAAACGCATGCGGGAACCCTTCGAGGTTGGCCACACGGGAAGAGGACCCCCAGAGAGGCAAAGGAGACAGGTCGGAGGTCCGGCCACAGGGAGGATTCGGTCGTTCAGCCGGGGAAGGCCAGGTGACGTAACCTGTTGTCCTTTCGACAATACCGCTGTGAAGATAGTACAAAATCGGGGGTCTGTCAACATCGTTTTGTGTTGCGGACGAGGATCCCTTTGTGCTTAATTCACAAAAGGATAACTTCCGGACAGCGTTGTGTGGAGATGCCTTGATGGTGATGAGAGGCCGAGCGGCGGACGTGGATCAGACACGGATCGATCACGAAGCGAAGGTTGAGCCCGTCGAGCTGAAGGGCCTCCGTCCCGAAGAGCTCGAGGCCTTTGTCGGGTCCATGGGACTGGAGGCCTACCGGGGCCGGCAGCTGGTGGCCTGGATCTATCGCAGGGGGGTGACCGACTTCGGCGAGATGACCGATCTGTCCAGGGCCACCCGAGAACGGTTGGCTGGCCGTGCGCACATCCTGAGTCTCAGGAGGGTCGCCGAGGACCGGTCTGAGGACGGTGGTACGACCAAGTATCTCCTCGAGCTGCCAGACGGGCAGCGTATCGAGAGCGTCCTGATCTACGAGGGCCGGCGCCGCACCCTCTGCGTGTCCTCGCAGGCGGGTTGTGCACTGGACTGCAAGTTCTGCGCGACGGCGCAGATGGGGTTCAGGAGGAACCTGTCCGCGGGAGAGATCCTCGACCAGCTGATATCGGTCCGTCGCGACCTGGTCGGAGATGGCGACGACGTCACCAACGTGGTGCTGATGGGGATGGGAGAGCCACTGCACAACTACGAGAATGTCATCCGGGCGATCC
>JASLMQ010000897.1 GCA_030746455.1 Candidatus Latescibacterota bacterium | reverse complement strand
AACTCGTCCTGCGCCTCTGGGGCCGGTTGGTAGTGCCCCACGCAATAGGCATCGCACGCGCCGAACCGGGAGTTGTCGCGCCAGAGGCCCAGGAGCAGATTGGGCCGATCCCCCCGGCCCGGGATCTCCTTCGCCTGGATTGCGCTCCCCTCTTCCGGCGGCGTGGGCTCCGCAGCCTCGAATTCCGGCCACGCCATGAAGATCTCGCCTCCGGCTACGTCATAGCCGTTCACGGACAGCAGGCCGGTGACGTGTCCAAGAAGCGTGGTGAATCCGTGCTCCATGTACCAGAATCGGTAGAGGTAGTCCGCGTGAAGCGCCGAGATCCTGCTGAGCTCGGCGCCCGCGAAGTGGACCTCGGCCGCGTCGAGGAGCGCCTGCCCGAGCGGTCGATAGCCGGGCTCGTAGATCATGAATCGGATCACGCCCAGCGCCCGCGTCTCGCCCTCCTTCTCCTCCTGGGCGACCCCGACATGAGCAAACCCTCTGATCTCTTCGTTCTCCGTCCCCACAATCACCCGCTCGGAGTGCGGCATGTCATAGGAGGCATCCTCATACCGCTGTTGGCGGATACCCCGGGCGAAGTCCTCGTCCGAGATGGCATACCGGTAGGGCAGATTGGCGATCTGGCTGTTGTAGAATGCCGCCAGATTCGGCGCGTCGTCTATGTCGTAGGTCCTGATCTCCATCCGTATGCACTGGGCCGAATGTCCATCGGTTGGTGCGGACGACCTGTCGCCCCTTCGGGGCTGTTGTTTCGTGGGCTACACTGCTGCCCAGGGGCTGACGCCCCTGGCTATTCACTCTCGCCCCTTCCTCCTTCGCGGCTGACGCCGCTACGGCGGACAAGCCCGGGCTCAAACCCGGCCGATTCCCCGCTCCCTTGTTAGCTGTCTGACCACGGTAGCACATCGCATGTTGCAGCCTGGCGTCTGCTCTGACTCCACTCAGCCCCGTACGGGCCCACCTTCGCCTAGGTGCTCCTCCGTGGCCCAGGGTACCATTTCTCAATTCTCAATTCCGCAATTCTCAATGCTTCTCGCTCTTCTCTTGAGCTCCCGCCGCTCTCAGAATCCGCAGCGTCTCCGCGTGCCCTTTCTCCTCCGCCAGGTCCAGTGCCGACCTGCCTTTCTTCGTCACCGCGTGAACATCAGATCCCGCATTCAGCAGCACCTTGAGCACGTCATCGTGTCCGCCATAGGCCGCGTAGAGCAGCGGCGTCCACCCCACCTTCGTTGCCGCGTCTTCCTCAGCGCCCGCCCGAAGCAGGATCCGGACGATCTCGGGATGCCCCTTGTCGGCCGCGTAGATCAGGGGCGTCGCCCCGTTCTTGTCGCGCACGTTGACCTCGGCCCCATGCTCCTGAAGAATTCGAACGATGCTCGTATCGCCCTTCGCCGCCGCCTCCATCAGCGCCGTAACGCCGAACAGGTTGTCTCTGGCATCCGCGCCGTTGGCTAGAAGCTCCTGCACGGTCTCCTTCTCGCCCTTCTTCGCGGCCTCCACGAGCTCTGAGTCGGTGCCCGACCGACATCCGGAGAAAGACAGCACCACAAGCAGGCATTTCGCGCAGACTAACCACCTCGACATGGGTTCCTCCGGCGGCAACAGGGATTCGCGTGTCTGCAGTTCTAACGTGGCACGTACAAGTCGGCTTTGCACTGGAATGATGGGCCGAGGGATACCGAAAGTCAACCCCTAAACCCAACCCGACCACAGACAACAGACCACGGACGACGGTTCTGGCCGTTTCTGTGGTCCGTCGTCTGTCGTCCGTCGTCGGGTTTCACGCTCCCCCCTAGACACCGACCCTCCGGCCCGGTATATTACCCCTTTGTGACCCGTTGGTGCATTGCAGGCCTCGCGGGGCCTCCCTCCCATTGCACTGAGAAATCGACGCCGTATCGGACGAGGATCCAGCCCGTATGTCCACCACAGCCGGAAAGTGTCATACCGTTCAGATCCAGGACGTCTCACTCCACCTCGGGAACCCGGTGGCAACCCCTCAGGAGTGGATTGGTCAGACCGACACCCTGAGACAGCTGCTTGCCTGCTGGTTGGTGGTTCACGAGTCCGACATGCCGCTTTCGCCCAGGCTCGTCGGGCCCCCCGGGATCGGCAAGACCACGCTCGCTATGGCCGCCGCCAGGGAGCGCAGTCAGGACCTCTATATCTACCAGTGCACCAGCGATACCCGTCCTGAAGACCTCCTGATCACACCCGTTCTCGCCGAGTCGGGCACCATCGCCTATCACGCCTCACCCCTCGTCACCGCGATGATCACCGGTGGCATCTGCCTGCTCGACGAAGGCAATCGGATGAGCGAGAAGAGTTGGGCGTCTCTCGCACCCCTTCTGGATCACCGGCGCTACATCGAGTCGATCATCGCCGGGGTTACCATCCCGGCCCACCCGGATTTCCGGTCTTGTGTTACCATGAACGACGACGAGTCCACCTACGAGGTCCCCGACTACATCCTCTCCAGGCTGCAGCCCACGGTCACCCTCGGGTTCCCCTGTCGGGAGGACGAGATGGCCATCCTCCGCTACCACCTGCCCTTTGCCGAGGACGACGTACTGGACCTCACCGTGGATTTCCTGCAGCGCGCGCACGATCTCAACCTCGAATTCTCGCCTCGCGACGGCATCCACATCCTCCAGTTTGCCCTCAAGCGACTGGCTCAGGATTCAGAGCATCCCCTCGCTCGGGACGCGGCGTGGCGCGAGGCGCTGGAGCGGGTCCTCGGCGAGGAGGCGCTGGACCTTGACGGTTTGGCGGAGCAGAGGCAGCGTGCCCTGGGTGATGAGGTGCCCGGCCTCACACTGGGCGACTTCTTCTTCGGTGCCGGCGACTCGCTCAATCCTGATGCCGAAGACGACGACGAATAGCCCTTCAGGACGTGATTTCCAGATTGGCTGTTGATTTGGTGGGGCTTGGTTGTCTAGACTGGTCGGCTGCCCCACGGCCGTGGCTGCCTGCGCCACCTCAATAGATATGAGGGTTCCCCTTTGTCCACCACAGTCCGAACCTGCGGGTGGTTCGTCTTGACCTCTATGCGTCGGACTTCTGGTCCCCACCATCGGTGTTTATCCGTGTTCATCTGTGGTTCCGCCTTGTCTTCCTGAGACTTGCCTCGTGGCCGAACCCATATTCGATCTGAGCCCCCGGCTTACCCTCCTCCCGATCCTCCACGGCAGCGGCGACTTCGCCCTGGAGGTCCGCAGACGTCTCCTGTCTACAACCTATGACTGTCTGGCCGTGCCCCTGCCTCCCGCCTTCGAGGAGGGCGTCGAGGACGCCGTCGGCCGACTCCCGGCCGTCCACGTGGTCGCTCAGCGCGAGGGCGGGCTCAGCGACGATCCCTCCGCCTACTCCTACGTTCCCGTCGATCCCTGCCAGCCCCTGATCGCCGCCGTTAGGACCGCCGTGGAGGCCGGTATCCCAAGGGCCTACATCGACCTGGAAGTGTCCGACTTCCAGCCCCACGGCACGATCCTGCCCGATCCCTACGCCATCAAGGATGTCTCTCTGGAGAAGTTCGCCGCGGCGGTCCTGGTCGGGCTTCCCACGCCCGATCCGGAGGGCCAGCAGATGGCCCGGATCCGCTGGATGGCCTTCCATCTCCATCGCCTCGAGCTGGACTACGGCAACATTGTCGCCCTCTGCGACATCGCCGACTGGCCATGGGTGCGCGACGCCTACCTCAGTAGACACCCCTATCCCGAGCCCGACCCGCCTCCCTGGCCCCCGGAGGTCCTTCGCGTCGCACCCAACAGCCTCTACTTCGTCATGGGCGAGGTCCCGTTCATCACCGCCCTGTACGAGCACCGACGCGCCGAGATGCTTCCCGACCGCACCCTCGCCGTCGATGGCGTCAAAGCCCTCCTCCTGGAGGCGCGCGCCGCCTGGCTCAAGAAGCACGACCTTAAACACCACTGGCTCACACCTCAGACCCTGGCCCAGGCCCTGCGGTACATCCGGAACCTCACGCTGATGGATCGCCGGCTGACCCCGGACCTCTACACGCTTGCCCTCGCCGCCAAGCAGACCGCGGGGGACGACTTCGCCGTCACCCTCATCGAGACCGCAAGGAACTATCCCCCGCAGCGCCTCCCATCGTCTCATCCGGAGGTCGCCTTCGGCATCGATATGGCCGCATTCCCGGCCGGGGAGACGGAGGCCAAGAACAGGCTCGAGGGCGTGGAAACCGAGTGGCGCACGCTTCCGCTCAGGCCCTCGCCCCCGCCCGAGCAGAAGCAGCAGTGGAAGATGATGTGGGATCCCTTTCAGCAGTGTTCTCACCTGCCGGAGGACGAGAAGATAGAGAGCTTCAACACCCACGTGCGCGAGCAGGCCCGCCGGCTCATCGGTCAGGACCTGGCGCGCACCGAGAAGTTCACCACCTCCCTCAAAGACGGCCTCGACATCAGGGAGACCCTCCGCAACTGGCACACCGGAGACATCTACGTCAAGGAGATGCCGCCCTCGCGGGGCAGCGTCGAGGTCATCGTCTTCCTATTCGAGAGTCCCGCCGACCAGGAAAAGTACGCCTGGCGCACCACCTGGTACGCCGAGCACGAGCAGGAATCCACCCTCTGCTTCTTCGCCACCAACTTCATGGACAACGTCATCGGTCCGGGTATCGGCCAGGCGGTCTACGGCGGCTGCTTCCTGCTCTACCCGCCGCGTCCGATCCCCGACGTGTGGCAGGACCCCCGATTCAGCGACGCCCGCGACGCCGAGGAGCGCCTTATTGCGGGCGCCCTCTGCCACTCCCGCGAAAAGCGCGTCGTCATCGTGGCCCCCCACCCACCTCTCGCCCGCTGGCGTCGCTCGGCCCGGCGGTTCAAGAAGCAGATCGTCTACATACCCCTCAAGCGGTTTTCCCTCCAGACTCTCGACCGGCTTCGCCGCTTCCACGTCCTCAACGGGCGCGACGTCCGGTCCTACGCCGCGAAGTTTATACGCGACTTCCGCTGACTTCTCCGTATTGAGCCTTTAGGGAAATACGCCCCGGAGGCAGGCCCGTACACCGGTGCACAGGGGTTGAAGTGCCCCCACTCCCTTGCAGCGCCCCCGTAGCGAGCCTGCCCCGGACCTTGATCCGGGGTCGCTGCAAGACGGCCCACGGTCCAAGACCCGGACTGCGGAGACATTGCGCGCACCCACCCGCCGCCACCGCATCCCCTCCTTTCGAAACGGTTTCTCATCTTCGGATGATGTATTATCATATACCGTTGCGTTGCTCTTTCCGTTCCGGACGGATCGTTGAGACCCGGCGAGTCTGGCGTTGGATGGTCGAATTGGATGCCGTATAGGCCCACCGTGTAGGATCCGTGTCCCTGCCAGTGCCGCGCAGGCCATAGCCCTTTGACCCTGCAACCTGATCCGTGTCGCTGAGTGATCCCGCCTCCGAGCCACCGGCGAGGAGGCCGGATTGTATCGAAGCGCCGGCCTGGGGAGGGCGAGCGCCTGCTGAGACCGATGGCATTGCACCTCGGCATCCCTGAGCCCTGCACCTCGATACACCCGATCCGCCCTGGCGGATCGGGCACTCGGTGTGGACGGATTGGTGGCGTCCGGAAGCGGGCCATATGTAAGAACTGAGTGCAGCCGGTTGAGCACTGGGCACGTAGTCGACGTAGATCTGGCTTCACAATCCCCCTGCCCCTGCGTGCCGCCCCAGCCCGGTCCACCTCCGCCCATGTGCGCGAGGCACCGGGCGTCCCGGACTGGCACCGACCGTACCCGGACTACATCGCCCCGTACTGCCACTGAGCCATATTCGACACATTCTTACGGGCGTCTCGACCCCCCGACTCACTCTCGCTACCGATCTCAGGCTCTGAACCGCAACACCCTTGTGAAAGGAGCATCCCATGCCAGGCTACAGGATTCCCCAGGCATCTGCCGCCGAACCCGTGGGGAGGAGGCAGGCCATCCTCGTCGCCAGCGGCGACCTGCGGCTTTCGGCCAACCAGGAATGCTGGGCCGCCCAGAAGGACATGGAGAAACGGCTTGTCTCCGCGGTTAAGCGCCAGGGCTGGCGGATCAAGCGCGGCCACCCCTACAAGGCTCGGGAGAAGCACGGCTTCATCGGTAGCCAGAGGGAAGGGATGGGGGTGTTCAAGTCCATAGATCCCAACGCCCCCCTCATTGTGGCCGAGGCCGTCTGGCAGTACAGCCATCACGTCCTCCCAGGCCTCATCTCTCACGGGGGCCCTATCCTCACCGTGGCGAACTGGAGCGGCCAGTGGCCGGGGCTTGTGGGCATGCTCAATCTCAACGGCTCCCTCACCAAGGCCGGTGTGGCGTACAGCACCCTCTGGAGCACCAACTTCACCGACGCCTTTTTCCGCAGAGGCCTCCGGGAGTGGCTGGGGACCGGCACCGTGACCCACGACACGAGTCACGTCCGCGACCTGGACACCTTCGTCCTTCCCGAGCGAGAGGCGGACCTCGGACGCTCCCTGGCCCAACAGCTCCAGACCGAGAAGGCCATCATGGGCATCTTCGACGCGGGCTGCATGGGCATGTTCAACGCCATGATCCCCGACCACCTGCTCCATCCCACGGGCGTCTACAAGGAGCGTCTCAGTCAGTCCGCCCTCTACGCCGAGATGGGTACGGTGAGCGACAGCGACGCCCACGGCGTTCGGCGCTGGCTGGAGCGCAAGGGCATGACCTTCGTCACCGGGACCGATGCCCTCACGGAGCTCACGGACAAACAGATCCACCAGCAATGCAAGATGTACATCTCCGCCGTCCGGATCGCCTACGACTTCGGCTGTGCGACCATCGGGATCCAGTACCAGCAGGGCCTGAAGGACCTCACGCCGGCGTCCGACCTGGTCGAGGGCATCCTCAACAACGTCGACCGGCCGCCGGTTCGGGCCCGCGACAACGGCAAGGTCCTCTACGAGAAGCGGGCCCTCCCCCACTTCAACGAGGTGGACGAGTGCGCGGGCCTGGACGCCATCATCACCAACCGCGTCTGGACCGCCATGGGCCAGCCGCCCGAGACGACGCTCCACGACATCCGCTGGGGAGATCCCTACAAGGGTCGCGGCATCAATGAGTACGTGTGGGTCTTCCTGATTTCCGGCGGCGCGCCGCCGGCCCACTTCATCGGAGGATACAAGGGCGCCTCGTCCGAGCGTCAGCCCGACATGTACTTCCCGCTGGGGGGGGGCACGTGCAAGGGCATCAGCAAGCCGGGCGAGATCGTGTGGAGCCGTGTGTTCGTGATGGACGACGAGCTGCACATGGACATCGGCCGGGGCGGCGTGGCCAAGCTCCCGGACAAGGAAACCGACCGCCGCTGGCAGGCTACCACGCCTCAATGGCCCATCATGCACGGCGTCATCTACGGCGTCACACGCGATCAGATGATGGCGCGTCACAAGGCCAACCACATCCAGGTCGTCTACACGAGGTCAGCCAAGGCCGCGGACAAGGCCCTCGCCGCCAAAGCCGCCATGATGCAGGCCCTCGGCGTCAAGGTCCACGTCTGCGGCACCCGCAACGGTCTCGTCGAGTGAACACAAGACAACAAGGCGGAAACACAGATGAACGCAGATGAACACTGATGTAGAAGTAGAGAGGTTCGGGGGATCGAGGTCGGGGCACACTTCCAGGGGATCTGACTGTCGTGGGACGGGCAAGTCCTCATCTCAACTGAGGTGACGTGGCGACCACGGAGCCCTGAGACCTTCTCAATCTGTGTCTATCAGTGCCTGTCCCGGCTGGTATCGGAGTCACTATTCCGGCAGGTAGTAGACCGAAGCCGGGATTCATCTGTGGTTGCATTTGATTTTATTGAGGTTATGGCAATGTCCGACAAACTCAAGAAGGGCGTGTGGATGCACAACATGCCCAGGGAGAGCCCCGACGAGGTCCGGCGCCAGGCAGAGCGCCTGATCCGCGGCGGCTTCGACATCTTCATCCCCTGCGTCAAGAATCCGGACAGCATGCTCGATTACCACACGAAGATCGGCATCGTCTCTCCTGAATACACCGAATGGGATCCGTTGCAGACCTTCTGCGAGGCCCTGTCGGACTCGTCGGTCCGCATCCACCCCTGGCTCTGCCTGGCATTGGAGAGCGAGACCGGCGCCCTGATCCAGCGGGAC
>JASLMQ010000896.1 GCA_030746455.1 Candidatus Latescibacterota bacterium | reverse complement strand
TCCGGGGCCGCTGCAAGATGGCCCTCAGTGGAAGTGCAGGGGCAGGAGGGGGCACCCGGGCCAGAAGCACAACCGGCCGACGTGTGGAATGCCCCCGGTGAGGGTTCCTGCTTGACAGGATGTAGATTGGGAGGCTAGATTCCCATCGAACTCGATACCAGATGATCCTCGCGCTGTGCAGGTGGGGCCAAGCTTCGCAGATCGGGAGATGCACGCTCATGTCCTCTCACCAGCCACAGTCCTCGGCTCTCACCCAAAATCCTGGGGGGATGAGATGGTGAACCATACGATGTATCTGAAGCGAGTCCTTCTATCGGCCACCGTCTTGATGATATCTGCATTTTGTGATGATATCCTGGCCGCCACAATCACCTATACCCAGCAGACCCTCAAGCAGGAGACCGTGACTCAGATCGGCAATCCCGGGGGCGCCAACACCGTGGAGGCGTTTCAGATCACCATCAAGAACGGCACGAATGTGGATTGGACCGACTACCACCTCCGATTTGTGAACCCTTCGGGAAGCGTTTCCACGCTTCCCAACACGGTGTCGATCGCCAATGTCGCGCTCCTGACCAGGCCGTTCAACCGGTCCAAGATCGACCTGGACAACCAGCTTGTCGGAGGCGGTCCAGAGCGGGAAGCCCAGCTGACGCTCGACGGGGGTGTCGTGGCGCAAGGTGGCAGCTTCAAGGTCAAGGTCAGCATGATATACAGCAACTCGTTGACTGTCCTTGGGGAACCCAGTGTACCGAAGCCCCCTACTTTGCTGCTCCTCGGACTCGGGATCGCCATCCTCATTCTGTTCTTGATCGTTCGCCGGCTGATAGGCCAGCGCGCGCGCAGTGGCTCCGAAGGGGCTGCTGGCGGATGACTTGCACGGCAGGGGTGCCTCGGGAGACCCGCTGGCTGATTGATGTCCTTGAGACGGCTGGTAGCTACGCCTGACCCGAGGCATGAGGCTTGGCGGATTATCACCATCTCGTGAGGGAATGGGAACGTGGCAAAGGCCGAGGATCTGAAGGTTTTCATCGCCTACAACGAGGTCACGTGCGACGAATGCGGTGAGGAGCTCGGCCGAAGGGCGCGGATCACGCTCGGCGGAGACCGGAAGGCCTTCTGTCTCTCCTGCGTGGTGTCGATCGCCACTCAGCCCGAATGGAAGTGGAGGATCGGGTGCTAGACGTGCTGGACCGGTGGTGGAGTGGCGGGCAGTAGTCGCAGTGCGGGTCCATTCGTAGTGGAGCGAAGCAATCAGGTCCGCATGGCACAAAACGTCGGCATTAACTGATATCATGCCGACGTTTTGTGTTGACACAAGGGAGCTTCTGGCTCATATTGTTGGCATGAACACGGATGATGCCGACATTTCGGGGCGCAACCCCGATACGCGAAGTCCATCGCTCCGACTCCGGCGAGCCGGACTCGGTGCGTTCTTCCGCCCCTCCCAGGTCGCGGAGGCCGGCTTCACTCGCGATCAGCTGCGGACGCTGGTTCGCCGCGGGCAGGTTGAGCACGTTGCACGGGGGCTATACCGCCTGGCCGATGCCGAGCCGACCGAGGACTACTCGCTAGCCATGGCCTGTGCGCGAGTGCCTAACAGCGTTGTGTGCCTCATCTCGGCCCTGCGGGTGCACGGCATTGGTACTCAGGCGCCGGTGGAAGTCTGGCTCGCCATCCCGCACAAGGCCCGGCAGCCTTGCCAGGCGGGGATCAGGCTCCGCGTCGTTCGCTTCAGTGGTCCGGCCTGGACCTTCGGCGTTGAGTCGGCCCTCTTTGAAGGCGTTCCGGCACAAGTCACAACTCCCGCGCGTACCGTGGCCGATTGCTTTCGATTCGAGCGCCTGCTGGGTCCAGAAGTGCCGCTTGAGGCCCTGTACGACGCCCTCCGCCAGCGCAAGGTGACCGTAGCCGAGCTCGCGCGCGTGCTCGAGGTCTTGCCCTCGCGCCGACTGCGCGCCGCCCTCGACGTAGGGGCGATATGAGTCCGAATGTGGCAGCTTCCGTCAGAGACCGCCTCCTGGCCAGGGCGAGGGCAGAAGGTGAGGAATTTGAGCGCACCCTCGTACGGTTCGCTTCAGAGCGGCTGCTGTACCGCCTGGGGGTATCGGGAGCCCGGAGCCGGTGTCTCCTCAAAGGAGCATGTCTGTTGTCGGTGTGGCTTCCCGACCCGTATCGAGCGACCCGGGACGTCGACCTGCTCGCGACCGGCGTCGCGGATGATGAATCCGTCCGCCAGCTCATCGCCGAGATATGTGCCGTACCCTGTGCGGAGGACGGGCTACGCTTCGACTCCTCCCAGATGAGGGTAGGCCCCATCAGAGCAGAAGATGAGTACGCTGGCAAGCGTGCTCGGTTCGCCGCCTACCTCGGTAGAGCACGCATACATCTCCAAGTGGACGTTGGCATTGGGGATGCAGTCGGCCCGACCCCAGAAGAGGTGGAGCTCCCCGTCCTGCTGGAGGGCATGCCGACACCACGGCTGCGCGCCTATCCGCGTGAGGCGACTATCGCGGAGAAGTTCGAGGCCATGGTCGTGTTGGACACGCGGAACAGTCGGATGAAGGACTTTCACGACATCTGGGCTCTGGCATCCGTGTTTGCATTCGATGGGACCTCCCTTCAAGAGGCGATCACGCGGTGCTTCGAGCGCCGTGGGACGACCTGGACAGGCGAGGTACCGGGCGTGCTCAGTACTGAGTTCTATGAGAAGCCGGAGATCGAGGCGCGCTGGAAGGGATATCTGTCAGCAGGCGGCGTCATCGTGTCTCCGTCTGCTGCCTTCGAGGAGATCGGGTGGCAGATCGCACGCTTCCTTGGCCCCGTACGCCGGAGCATTCTGGAAGGGCGTGCGTTCGACCTGCACTGGCCCGCGGGCGGCCCGTGGCAGCCGAAAAGGCCTCAGCGCTTGGCGGACGACACCTGAGGCGGCCCATCAGACTCTGGTTGCCGGGAAAGGAGCAACCCGACATGAAGCTGAGGAACGACCTGCGGGCTGAGGGCAGCCCTGTAGACCTCGAGGTGGTGCAACTGACGACGGGTGACCTGCCGAGCTCCCACCTCTACATGGAGGCACAGGTCTTCACGCCGGATTCCGCCCGTTTCCTGCTGCACGAGTCCTCGACCGCCCACGGATCGGACAAGGACGACCCCCATCATCGGTACCTGGTCTGCGACCTGGTGACCGACTGCGTGCCGCATCCGATTACCGATGAGACCGGTGCAACAGCCCCATCGGTTTCGCCCGATGGACAATACGTCTACTACTTCGTGAATGAGACCGAGACGAACGGCGGAAGGCTCACTCTGAAGCGGGTGGGGATCGACGGGATGGACCGGCAGACACTCCTCGTCCTGGACGCCCCGATACCCGGAATCGACCGGCAGCCGAGTCGCATCTATCCCCTGTCCACGATCCGATCGGATGGAGGGATGATTGCGCTGTCGTGTTTCCTCGGAAACGGACAGGAGGAGGGGTTGCTCTGGGGACTCATGGTCTTCGACCTCGACAGTCCTTCGGTGGAGGTGATCCTGACCGGGGAGAGCTGGTGCAACATCCACCCACAGTACTGCCGCTCGACAGATCCCGAGCATATATGTGACATTCTTGTACAGGAGAACCACGGCAACCTGGCAGGGCCGAACGGAGAAGTCCGCAAGCTCACCTCACCGCCGGGCGCCGACATCCACGTGATCAGGGATGATGGGACCGATTTCCGGAACATGCCCTGGGGGCGCGACGGAAACGAGTCTTGCCAGGGCCACCAATGCTGGCGAGGCAAGACGGAATGGGCGATTACCAGCACGGGGACCAAACAGCCCGCCGAGAAGCAGTTGATCGAGAGCCGCGCCGTTCCACGCGCCGATCACGCGGGATCCGCATCTCCGCAGGGAATTCGGAATCACATCAGTGCCAGCTTCGCGGGCCCGTGCTTCTCTCACTTCGCCACCGATGCTGCCGGCACCCTCCTGGTTACGGATACGGTCCCGGATGATCAAGGAGGCCGCGTGTTCCTGGGTGGGCTTGGCCAACCGGGAGAGGATCCGGCCTCTTCCTGGACCTGCCTCGCCAATCCCCGGTCCTCCTGGCAGAAGGAGGCGCATATCCATCCCTTCCTGTCTCCGGATGGCACCCGGGCGTTCTTCAACTCCGATGAATCGGGCACGCTGCAGGCATACATGATACGTGGGTTGGAAACCCTATAGCGGAAGGATCCTGTGAAGGAGGCCCACCAACCGTCGCCCAAGCTGGCCAGATCCGTTCAGAGGGCATTCTCGCGATCCGTCTCGGCGACCTATGAACTGGTGAACCACGTGCTCACCTTCGGGAACGATGCCCTCTGGCGCCGGAAGGCAGCCAGAATCGGGGCCACGTCGGGCGGCGAGCGCTGGGCGGATTTGTGTACGGGTACAGGGGAGACGGCATCCTATCTCGGCCGCCTGGCCTCCTCCCGAACCGCGGTATGTGCAGTAGACTTCTCACTTCCAATGATGGCGGAAGCCCTGAAGAAGCCGGAGGCGCGACACATACACTTCATCGTTTCTGACGTGAGGGCTCTGGTCTTCCCAAACGAGACGCTCGACCTCATCACCATCTCCTTCGCCACGCGGAACATCAATCTTAGCAGAGAGGTCCTGGTGCAGACCTTCGCCGAATTCCATCGGGTCCTCAAGCCAGGCGGGCGTTTTGTCAATCTGGAGACCAGCCAGCCCTCCTTCGGGCCGCTGAGGCGGCTCTACCACCTCTACATCAGGCTGGTGGTGAAGCGCGTGGGCGGTCTGATATCGGGCTCCTACTCGGCCTATCGCTATCTGGCGCACACCATCCCTCGCTTCTACCCGCCGGGAGAGCTGAGCGACATCATGTCCCGGGCAGGATTTGAGAATGTGACATACAAGAGGCTTTGGTTCGGGATCGCCGCCATCCACCATGGCACGAAGGCACTGGATCCCGTGTCCCAAGCCAGACCGGGTCGATAGCGATCCGAGCGCGCGATGGACAAGAACGACATAACAGAGCGAATCCAGGCACTCGAGATCCCGCTGGCGCCGGATCTGACGGAGGAGCTGATCGCCTTCTGGGATGACCTGTTCGAGATCTCTTTCGGGCACCTTCGAGACGTCCTTGCCGGGAGCGAACAGGACGAGAACGACGATATCATCTATCTGATACGAAATGGCGCGAAGCTGGTCGGTACCTGCCATCTGACGATCTGCAGATCGGAAATCGAGCTGGGAGGCCTGGGGGAGGTCGGCACGGCCCGCGAGTTGCGGGGCATAGGGATCGCCACGGCGCTGTGCGAACGCGCGCGGGACGATTTCAGGGACAAGGGGGGCCAGGCCCTCTTTCTCGGGACCGTGAACCCCGCCGCCGAGCGTGTCTACGCGAGGCTGGGATGGTGCAAGGTCACGGGGGCCAACGTGATGGGGTACATCGCAGATGGGCGTTCGCCGGACACGTTTCTGATCGACCGTTTCGGGCGGGACGTGTCTCCGGTTGCGGTCTCCGAGGGTTCGCCCAGCGACCGAATCCCAATGATTCCGCTTGTGGTGTCTCCCCACCATTGGCAGATCATGGACGCCAATGTGGGCATCGTCTCCACGCGCTTCTTCGTTCAGAACTCGTGTATGGGACTGTATCCGCGATACGTAGCGATGAAGGACGACGGCAGAGGGGCTTGCTTTGCGGGTCGGACCGAGAAGGGACGCTTGGTCGGTCTCTCGACATCTCGTCTGGACGAAACGGACGGATGCCAGGTCGACGGGTTTGCCCATCCGACCAGTCCGGAAGGCCTGGATGCACTCATAGAGGCAGCCATAGCCTGGGCGGACGACCAGGGCGCCGCGCAGTGTTGGGCGCGGATCTCGGCCCAGGACCAGGACAAGATAACCCGGTTCGGGGAGCTGGGCTTCCGCAGGACCGGCGAAGACGAGCCGCTCGATGTACCCGGAGGACAGGTGGCGAGCGTGCGGCTGGAGAGGAATACGTAGCAGGGCTGCTGTAGCTTCCGGAAGGCCGCTTCGCCAACAGTGCAGTCGCGGCTGATTCCCTGAATGCCAAGAAGACGTCGGTTGGCTTGGGAGCCGTCCCGCATGACCAGCGTCCCAGAAGAAAGGGAGTTCACCCTTGACCTCACCTAGCGCCACCCACCCTTCCTTTCCCCAGACGGACTGGCACGTGCATGCGGCCTTCTACCGGCGCGGCGATCCGACGGAATCGGCGCGGATCGAACCCATGGTCGAAGAGGGCGCCCGCCTCGGACTCGACATGATGGGAATCGGCGAACACGTCACCGCCAGTCCGAACCATCCGATCTCGTGCTTCCTCGAGCTGGCCCGCGACCTGGCCAGCGCGTCGTTGCCGATCCCCGTGTTCCTGGGGCCGGAGGCCGACATCGTCGACGAGCGCGGCCGGCTCTCGCTGCCCGAGGGTCTGCGCGAGCGGGCGGGCCTGGACTACGTGATCGCCTCCGTGCACGGCATCGCCGAATTCGAATCCCTGCGCCATCACCTGGAGAGGTACCAGCGCCGTATGATTGGGGCGATCTCGTCCGATAACGGGGCCGACGTCCTCGGCCATCCGTGGCACAGCGGCAAGAGCTTGGTGGCGAATGGAATCGTTCCGGAGTGGCGCTTCGAGCTGATCCCGCAGGCCATGCTCGAAGAGCTGATCGACGCCCTGGCCACCCACGGCATGGCTCTGGAAATCAACGGCCGCTCCATTCAGGACTTCCAGGATCCGGCCTACCGCGGCTTTGTCGAACGCGTCCGCGAGCGTGGGATCAAGGTCTCGGTGGGTTCAGACGCCCACGCGCCCGACAGCCTGGAAAGGGCCGTGCACGTTAACCGTTTCATGGCTGAGATGGGGTTTACGCGCGATCAGGTGTGGCTTCCAGAGCGCGCCAGATAAGTGGCGAGGGAGAGGCGAGCCATCAATCCGGGCACGTGTAGTCGGGAGGCGGGAACAAGATGAAAGAGACGCTGCTGGGTCAGATCGAGAAGCAGCTAGACGTGTGCGAGGAGACCATCGGTCTCACGCCTGACCAATCTTGGACCCACGCACCCAAGAACGCAACGCCCTTCGCGGCCGAGCTTTATCACATACTGGACGGCATCCGAATCTACCTGGATTTCACGATCAAAGGGCGGCCGTTCTCCTGGGATCCGCGGTACCTGGACGAGGACGGGAAGGTCAACTGGTCGCGCGATCTCTCGGCGTGCCACACCAAGGACGAGATGCTGACGCTGATATCGGCGGTCCGCGACCGGGTCCGGTATGAATTCGCAAAGCCCGAGATGGACAGGTACATGGCGGGCGACCTGGGGCCGAAGCACACCAACCGTCACACTGGAGACAGCTTCCTGCAGGGCCTGGTCTACCTGATCCGGCACACGCAACAGCACATCGGGATCATCTGCTGCGGGCTGCGCAGGCACGGGGTGGCCTTGCCGGAGTGGAAGTGACGCGGCCGACTTCGGGCCCGAAACCAAGACATCAGGACCACAGAGCCACAGAGACCACTGAGCAAGCATTACGGGGGCATGCCTCTGGTGGGGGACTCCTGGACCAGGTGCGGACCCAGGCGAGTGCTAGCCTTGATTCGACGAAACCCGGCACCACGAAAGACACGAAAAGCACGAAAGAAAGGCATATCTGGGTGCAGGAAGGCCCGGGCATTGGGTCACAAAGGATGGCGTGAAGGATCCAGGCCTGAGCCCGAGGTGGGACCTCGATACCCAGGCGCTT
>JASLMQ010000895.1 GCA_030746455.1 Candidatus Latescibacterota bacterium | reverse complement strand
CATTATCGCCAACAGGTTTGATCATGGCCGGCACTACATCGCCTCCAGCGGCGCGCCGGGCTCGGGATATGAGGCTGCGTGGAATCTTGTCGGGCCCAACGCCATCAGCCATCACTTCGACATGCACGGCGGCCGCGATCGAGGGGATGGCACCGACATTGCCGGAGATTGGCTGCGTATCCACCACAACACCTTTCGGGGACGGCACCGTCCTGTCGTCATCCGCGGCGTCCCCTCGCAGGGAGCCGAAATCCACCACAACTGGTTCGCAGGACCCTCGGAGAAGCCTGTCCGAACCCGGGGAAATACCCGCGTGTATCGCAATGCCTACGGCCCAGACAAGACACCGGAGGAGTAGACCATGCGCTTACATTTGCTGATTCTGTTCGCCGCCACGGCTATTCTGACCGGCCCGTTCCCATCTCTCGGGCAGGACCGTCTGGGCGATCCACTCCCCGATGGAGCCCTGCAGCGCCTTGGGACTACACGCCTGAGGGGCAGAATCGCCGACCTCTGCTATCTTCCTGATGGCAGGGGGATCCTGGTATCCGGCCGAAGTGTCGAGATATGGGACCTGGCCGAAGGCGAGCTGCAGGAGAGAAACCGGGTCACGGAGAGCACACTTGTGAGCGCCGTATTGCGCGGCGATGGAAAGGCGTTGCTGCTGGCAGACAGGTCCGGAAGCGTGCTGGAATGGGATGTTGTAGGCAAGGGGGTCCTGCAAAGCTGGAGCACGAACCAATCCCGTCTCTCTCGGGCCCACTATTCTCCCGACGGAACGCGAGTGCTGACGACAGGGTCCAGGCCCCCCACCCTCAAGGAATGGGAACTGGCCAGTACGAGGGAACTGGTCGCGATCACCGGTAGAATGCACACATTCAGAGAGGGCATATACGGTCCTGAAGGGAGAACGGCACTGGTGGGCGGCAGTGCAGGGTCCGGCCCTATCCTGGCGCACTATAGCCTGTCCAGCGGGGAACTACTCAACGAATGGTTCAAGGATTACACGGCCTACTCGAGGACCATCGAACTGTCGCATGATGGTACACGTGTGCTCGTGGGTAGCCGCCACAGGGCCACGGAATGGCTGTTGGATGGATACCAGCGGCTCGGGGAATACACCGGGCACCACGGCCACGCCGTCACCTCGTTGGCCTATTGCGTAGACCCGGACCAGATCCTCACGGGCTCTCGCGACGGCTCTATCCGTCGCTGGAACCGGCAGGAAAACAAGGCGCTCCTCCGCTGGGTCCCACATGCCGACGACGTCAGGCGGATTGCCGTATCGCCCGAAGGCAAGTGGGTATTGTCCTACGGGAACGGCATCGTGGCGGAAACCAGCTTGGAGACCGGCGAGCCGCGCCTGCAGTGGGACCGGCACCGGCAGGCCGTCCAGGCCGCCACGTTCATGCCCGATGGACGACACGTGGTCAGCGGGTCGAGCGACGGCACGCTACGTGTCTGGGATGTGGAGACCGGCGCGTGCCTCCGGACCATCTCGGGCGCGAACTTGGGTGCGTACGCCGTCGCCGTCTCGCCGGATGGATCCACGATCGCCGCCGGGTGCAAGGACGGCATCGTGCGCGAATTCGGCTTCAAGGACGGAATGCTGATCCGTGAGCTCAAGGGCCACCGCGGATATGTTCGGGCCATGGCCTACACGCCCGATGGAACCCGGCTTCTGAGCAGCGCCGACGATGGCTCGATCCGCGCCTGGGCGGCAGGCGATCCAGACGCGACCTCCATATACCACGGACATCACGGTGGCGTCCTGTCGATCGCGGTATCGGGGAACGGCAAGCACCTGCTCAGCGGCGGCCGCGATGGTACCGTCAGGCTCTGGGATCTGGAAACGGCCGGGCTCCTCAAAACGATGGAGGGTCATCGCAGCTGGGTCGAGGCCGTGGCCTTCAGCGGGAAGGACAAAGACGCAGTGTCCGCCGGCGCCGACTCACGCCTCCTCCGGTGGGACCTCGGCACCGGGCAGATCGCAAGCGAGATGATCCACAACGGAAGGGTCAACGCTCTTGTGTGCGATCCAAATGGCACAAGGGCCTACTCGGGTGGAGAAGACCGAGGCGTGGCCTGCTGGGACATGACCTCGGGCAGTCTGGTTCGGGAGATGTCAGGCCACGGCCGCGCCGTTCAAGCCCTGGCGCTTTCACCTGATGGCAAGACCGTTGTCACTGCCTCGGACGATACAACGCTGCTGGTCTGGCAGGTCCCGGAGCGGCGATAGCCACACCATTCTGATCATAGAAGGAGGAAAAGACGCATAGTCTACGTCGGAAAATCCCTCGGTGCTCCAGACCCGTCATCGGGATCTGCGCCACCGTCAGCCCGTTGGTCTCAGAGAAGCCAGGCGTGGTGCTGGACCACGACTTTGCGGACGACATCGGCCAGGCCAACACGGACCAGGCGCGCGTGAGGCGCATGGTCATCAACCTGCTGAGCAATGCCATCAAGTTCACGGATGTCGGAAGCGTGACCGTCAACGCCGCCAAGGACGGCGATCAGCTCGTCATCACCGTGGCGGACACAGGCAAGGGCATCCCGGCCGACGAGATCGACACCATCTTCGACGAGTA
>JASLMQ010000894.1 GCA_030746455.1 Candidatus Latescibacterota bacterium | reverse complement strand
CCCCGGAGCTTGTCTACAACAAGACCGCCGCCGATGTGCCCGACTACTACCGCCCGGGAATCATGGGCCCTCCCGTGGAGTTCTACTATGACCTGGCCAACTTCCAGGGCGAGGATGGCCAGTCGACCCTCGAGGTCTACTACGGGATCCCCACCGCGCAGGTCAAGACCGCCCGGGACGACGACTCGACCTATGTGCACGTCAAGTGCTTCCTCGCCCTGGCCGACGAGGGCCACGCGAACATCTACCGCGACGCGAAGGAGCTTGTCTACCGCAGCACGGACACGCTCAGCACGGCCAGGGGAATCTTCGTCCCCGAGCTTCTGAAGCTCAGCGTGCCCCCGGGCAAGTACGAGCTCCAGGTCCAGCTCAGAGACCAGATCTCGGGGCACACGGGCCTCTACAAACAGGCGGTGCGGGTGCCCGATTACGGGGTGGAGGAGCTCCAGATCAGCAGCATACAGCTCGCCTCGGACATCAGCGACGAGGGAATCACCAAGGAGCAGTTCAGAAAGGGTGATGTCTGGGTGATTCCCATGCCCAGCCGGGCCTACCGGCAGGAGCAGAAGGTTTACGCCTACTACGAAATCTATAACCTGATAAGGGATTCCTTCGGGCAAACGAAGTACAGGGCCCAGTACACGATCCGATCCAGCACCCAGTACGGGTCGGGCGTGCTGAACGCTGTGGCCAGGGGAGTCGGGTTCCTGCTCCGAAACCGCAAGCCTCAGGTGTCCGTGACCTACGAGCAGACCGGCAGGGAAAGCAGAGAGCGAGAGTACTTCGAGCTCGATCTCAGCAAGGCCAAGCCGGGGATCAATACCCTGGAGGTCACGATCGAGGACCTGGTATCCGGCCAGACCGACACGCGAGAAATCCGGTTCCGGTACGGAAGACGGGGCCGTCGATAGGTAAGGGAAACACCAATGCGTAGGGGCGACGCATGCGTCGCCCCTACGCATTGGTGTCTTCGCAGACATCACCTGCCCACCCGATCAATCCACCTGCACCACCCCGCTGCTTCGCTCCACCGCCTCGAAAACCCGTTTCCCCTCCCATTCCGCGAACGTCCCGTCGTGGACGGTCAGCTGCGCCTTACCATCCGCGCCCACGACAAGCAGACACGCGAAGGCGTCCGTTCGGAGCCCGGCAGCGCTCACCAACTCCCCTCCCGCTCTGAAAACCGCAAGCACAGTCCGATCCAGTTCGGTCACCCGAACTCCGACCCCGTTGGTTCCGTCCACCCGTTCGGATCTCAGCGACGGATCGGGAGACGTGAGTTGCACCGGCTGCAAGACGTGAAGGTACTGGACAGCCTCTACGCGACCCTGCGTTGGGAATCGAGCGAAGGCCCGTCGGTCCCTTTCGCGCGCAGCCGGGGTCATGTCGACGGCCACGCCGGACGCGTCGGGCAGCAGGTGGGTGACCTCGAGGCGGGTCTTCGTCCCCCTGATCCGGGTCATCCCATCCGTTGCTGACAAATCGTCACACGGCGTGAGCAGGCGCCACTCGATCTCCGCCGGTCTGCCTGCCGCGGCCACAATCGCGTCAAACAGGATGATGTATCGCAGGCCTGGCTCGTCAACAGGCTTCACGAACATGAGGTGCCGTCGGTAGGTATCCAGAAGCGGGCGGTAGGCGTGGGCGGCCTCGCCGCGGACGTAGTCGTAGTCGGGCGACAGGTATGCCTCCTCGATCTTGCCGCTCTTCGGGATGCCCTCTTGTCCAAGCCACTGGCGGTCGTACTCCTTGGGGACGGGACTCTCCTCGTGGACCGTGGGCTGTCCCCTTCCATCAACGAGGATCGTGTTCCGTCCCGACGTGCCTTCGTACCAGGCGGTCAGGTCGTACTGGGCCTGCGTCAGCCGGTCCTCACCCGTCCTGGGGGTCCTGAGTGGCATCGCCAGATTCTCACCGAACGCGCGCAGGGTGAAGGCGTTCTTGTCCCCCTGCTCCTTGCTGATCTCCGGGCCCGAGGCAAAGGAGATGTGCACCCCGTCCGAGTCGAGCCGGTCGCGCATCTTCACCAGTCCCAGGTCCCGGAAGTAGAAGGAAGTCGCCTCCGCCTCGGGCGGCAGAGGATTTAGATCCTCGTCGTAGAACAGGAACTCCCACGGCCCGTGGAACCAGAGTCCCTCCGCGGCGACGACGCCCAGAGTGTGGGACCCATCCAACCCCTGTACGGTCTTGGCGATCTCGTGGTTATCCGTGAGCGCGATGCCGCGCACGGTTTGATCCCCGCACATCAGGGAGATCCGCGCGACACCCTCATTCGAACGGGCCTTACGAATCCGGACTGAGGCGACTCCGCTCTCGAGCGGGGGAAATGCAAGGTCGACTGGGGCATCGCCACCGGCCAGGACCCTCGGCTCTCCCAGATCGACGATGGGATCTTCGCCTTCGGCCCGAACGTCCAATGAAGCCACGTCGAGGACGTCTCCCTCGACGCCGATAAC
>JASLMQ010000893.1 GCA_030746455.1 Candidatus Latescibacterota bacterium | reverse complement strand
CTCACGGTTCCCACCAGGTCCAGCACCAGCCAGCGATTGCCGTTGTTGCAGTCATTGCGGGCAAGCTGGGACGGCTGGTCCAGGTTGAGCATGAACACATCGAGGTCGCCGTCGTTGTCGAAATCGGCCACGGTCATGCCGCGTGCGACCGACTTGTGGCGGAACCAGGGACCGCTGCGGGTGGAGACGTCTCTGAAGCGGCGTGTTCCGTGGTCGCCCGGCACGTTGAGCAGCAGCAGGGGCTCCAAGGAGTCCAGACGGTGCGCATCCCCGTTGCTGATGAGGATGTCCAGGTAGCCATCGTTGTCGAAGTCCCCGAAATCGCCACCCCAGCTCACATACTGTCCACTCGCCTCCGCCACACCGATCGTGGCCGTAACATCCTGGTAAAGGTCTCCGCTCTCGTTCAGATACAGATTGTTGAAGGACATGTCGGGAACCAGCAGGTCCAGATCGCCGTCGTTGTCGATGTCGCCCAGATCACCCCCCATCGACGAGCTGGCATCGCCGCTGGCGGAGAAACCGACCCCTGCCTCGAGCGCAACGTCAGTGAACGTGCCGTCTCCGTTGTTGCGGAACAGGTAGTTGGTCATCGCGTCGTTGGCCACGAAGATGTCGATCCGGCCATCGCCGTTGAAGTCTGCCGAGACTACGCCCATAGCCCGGCCGTCGCCGCGCACGCCGGCAGCGTCGGTCACGTCGCTGAACGTGCCGTCGCCGTTGTTCCGATAGAGCACATCCGGTTGCCCCGCGTAGGCCATCGGGCCTGGGAATCGGTCCGCGACGAAGAAGAGCCGATACTCCGGGTCGTACTCGAGGTAGTTCCCGACATACAGGTCGAGGAACCCGTCGTTGTCGTAGTCCAGAAACGTGCACCCGATCCCGCAGAGCGTATCGCCCACCCCGGCTGTGGTCGTGATATCGGAGAAGGTACCGTCGCCGTTGTTCCGGTAGAGGCTGTTGCGCCCGTAGTTGGTGACGTAGAGGTCGCTGTGCCCGTCGTTGTCGATGTCACCCACCGCGCAGCCCATGCCGTATCCTGGATCGCCGCACCCGGCCTCGTCGGTGACATCCACAAATCGCCCGTCCCCCAAGTTCCGAAGCAGTCGGTTACGGGCGTCCCGGTCACGGTCTCCCGCAGGGCCCTCGTTGAGCGGCGGGTGGTAGCCGCAGTTCAAGAGGTAGAGATCCATCCATCCATCGTTGTCGTAGTCGAGCGCGGCGCACCCGGACCCACTCGACTCGATGATGTTGCTCATGTCCTCGTCGCCGTGGCTGTGATGGAACCGGATACCCGATTCCTCCGTCACGTCCACGAACGAGGGCAGAGCGCGACCGCCGCTGACAGGCGAGGGGTCCTCCGAGACGGCCGGGGCCGTGGGCAGCAGAATCCCCATTGCGAGCAGCCCGCACAACGTCTTCATCCGCCAACCCCCTTGCCTGTCGGTGCGCCGTCCGGCGAACCGAGGGTGCCTGCTCCCTCTTCCCCGGCAACACAAAGGGCCGGACAGAGCCCGGCCCCGATGTTGATTTTGGTGCATCCCGATCGTGTGATCCACCATGGCCGTCACCGTGGTCTCAGGCTGCCTGCCGCCCCCCTTCGGGGAACACCGCAATGGTCTCGATCTCACAGAGCCACTCGGGTCCGCAGACATCTGCCACGGCGATCGTATTCGGCACATCTTGAAGGATGCCGCGTTCGCGACATCCCTCGAGAAAGGGCTCGAGGTATTCCGGGTGCTTCAGGTAGGTTATGGCGCTCACACTGTCGGCCCACGACGCCCCACACGTGTCCAGGAGGGCCTCGACGTTCTCGAGCATCCGCCTCACCTGCCCCGCGATATCTCCCACGTGGACCACGCGTCCTTCGGTGTCGATGCTGGCCGTGCCCGACACATAGGCCGTCGTCCGTCCACCGAAGGTCACGGTCGTTCCCCGCGAGAACGAGGACCCGTAGGCAGTGGCCTCATTCATCGTCGGGGAGTACAGGTCGCCCACCTTCGCCGATGGTCCTGCCCGAAGCGCGTACAGGTCCAGGGTACATCCTCGCGTCCAGGGATAGGTCGCTCCCTGTATGCCGGTGCTCGCGGGAATCCGCGCCAGCCCCCTCCTCTCGTGAAAGACCGTCCGCACCGGGTTGAATGCCCCGTAGTCCCGCTCGATGTCGGCCAGGTAGATCCAGGTTCGGATGACGTCCTGATAGGACGCCCCGTGTCGTTCGAGACAGGCATCGGCCCGCTCGAACATCTTCTCCGCCTGGTCCTCAAGACCCAAGGCGGCGTCGGGGGCACCGTTCCCGGTCAGATTGAGGAGGTAGATGTGCTCGAGGCCGTCGTAGCTGACGACCTTGCCGGACGCCAGCCCCGGCATGTCGTCCGCGCAACGCGTCTCTACGGTTGCCCCATCGGTCGGCACAACCGCGAACGCCTGTAGCTCGCAGAGCCGGCCCGGATAGCAGGGAGGCTGGTGAAGGAAGGTGGTTGCAGGCGTGCAACCGGTCTCCTCCACCGTCTGGCGATAGACCTCGCTCCTTATCTCCTCCAGAATGCGGAACTGGCGGTCCACGTCGCTGAAGAAGATCTTCTCCGTCACGAGGTCCTTGGGCTCTACGCCGTTCGCGTCCATAGCGGCGAACAGCGACTCATATATCGACCGGGCCTGGGTCTCGACGTCCCCCACGTCCGCCGCTGGGCGCACGCAGAAGAAGTATTCTCTTACGTCGGCTGCCTCCACACTGGAGACCTGCACGCTATCGCTCAACCTGCCCTCACGCAACACCTTCACCATGCTGCCTTGTCCTCTCCCTCCGAACAAGCTGCCTGCCCGGCTCTATCACCCGCTCTCATCTCTCGGGCAACGGAGGGGTTGTATGCCCTTGTGCCCAGGGAGATTCACCATAAATGCCAGGAACCACAGCGCAATAAGATACCCTCTATCCGCTGAAATCACAAGTCCACAGATCACGATACGAGCGAGCACGTCCAGATGAGATGACGATCGCCCACGTCGCCTCAAGTAGCCCCAACAAACACTCCGTGAATGGCTTATGAGCGTGTCCAGTAGCCCGACCCGACGATACGAAACCGATCCACACCCGGGTGCAGCGCCGAGATGGCCACATCTCCCCCCGGGCTCACGAGACCAGCGTGGGCTAGTTCGAGCGCGTTCCTGCTGCGAATCCCGCATCCCCACTCGTCCCGGATCTCGTCGCTCACCCGCCCCCCAAGGGGCTCGAGGAAGGTCAAGCTTCGATCCCCCTCGACCTTGAACACGTTCAGGTGGTCCACCTTCCCCTGCAGGACCGGCGGCGGCTCCACCCAGGCGCGGTCGGCCTCCGTGTCGGTCACCCTCAGGTACCCGATCGCCAGGTGGGGCCACCCCTCCAGACGGACCGTGTACTCATCTCCCCCCCGGTTCTCCACGCTTTGGATCGTGTAGGCCGAACACCGTTCACGGTGCCGCACCGTCACCACCTCCCCGCGCAAGACGTCCCCCTCGGGCATGTCGCCCTCGGCCTGGACGACGAGGGCCTTCTCGACGTCATCGAACCCCAGGAGGAGGCCCTCGACGGTGGCCACGGTCTCCACCTTGTGACCGTCCGCCTCCGCAAAGGTTCCACCAATCACCGAGATCGACCTCAAGCCCTGGTCATCGAACGACGCCACGGCCAGCTCACCATCGGTCTCGAGCGCGTGTCCGTCCGCGGCTGCACGTTTGCCTTCGGAAGCTCCATCCGTGGTATTGGTGCTCAGGATCAGGTCGGTACCCAGGCGATGTGCCACCCTCACGGCCACAGTCTCCGGGTCGCCCGGCAGATCCAGGCGCTCCACTTCCGTGATGTAGGCCGTCCCCCTGTACGGCTCGTGCACGGCCACGAAGCTGTCGAGATCGGTCCCGCCCTTGCGTCGGACCGTGACGACCGTCATCTCTTCGCCCAGGTCCCTGTTGGACAGCCACCGCTGCGCCGGCCCGGTCCCGGCGATCACCTCGGTGCCGTCACCATCGAGCATGTGTAGCTTCAGGAATACCTCGGGATCCACCTCGGGGGTGCCGTCCTCACTGGGGAATTCGGTCACGTCCCCCCACGTTGCGGTCCAGGGCCCGCTGCTGCGATCGACCTTGAGCCTATCCACGCGCTGGGATCCCCAGCGGGCGCCGCGCCCGGGCGTCCGCCGGCTGGGCGTGAAGCTGAACCCGCTGTAGTCGTACAGCGTCTCCTCCGCGTCCGCAAGATCGGTCAGCTCGATGCCCTCAGTCTCGAAACGATGTCCGTTGCTGTGGAAGGTCCAGTCATGGAGCGTGCCGCCGTTGGCGCGGAACACGTCCACCACATAGGCATCGTCCTCGTCCACATCGATCATCGCCACGGTCCGCTGGTACCGGTCGGTACCCGGGACCTTGTCGAGCTCCACGGCATCCTGCTCCGCGGCATCCATCGCCTTCACACCCGGGAGATCTTTGAAGTACCGCACGTCCCCGCGCAGGCTCTCGGTGTCCATGGGATCGCCATCTTCCGCTCGGATCGCGAGGGTGTTGTGGGCCGGGAAGGTCTTGATCCAATCCACGGTCATGAAGTGGCTGGCGCCCATGTAGCCCAGGTCGGTCGCAAGCTCCTTTCCCTTGGCGTAGAGCACCAGCCCAAGGGGCGCCATGTGGTAGTGGCCCACTCGCTCGGTGAAGTCGATCGAAAGCGTCCTGGCGTTCTCTCCCGAGCCGCTGCGCAGCACGCCCTTCCGGTTCTCTCCAAGCAGGTGGGAGGGCAGGGGCATCGGGATCCTGAGTCGAACCTGGGGCCGTCCCGAATCGTCTTCCTCGACCTCGATCCACTGTCGATACGGCTCGGGAATCCCCTTTCCGAACTCCTCGAGCTGTCCGAGCTGGGTCAGGGGCATCGACGCCGTGATCGTGCAGTCCTCCCACGAGGTCGGGCGGCCGCTGGGGAATCCCGTGTGGAGGAAGCTGCCCACGCCGTGCGCGAAGACCGGCATCTGGAAGAGGTTGAGGCCCCCCAGCGCCTCGTCGAAATGGGGCGCGTCCCGGTCGAGCTGCCCCTTCTCGCCGTGGAGCACTTCCATCACGCTCGATATGCCCCAGCTGGTGTACGACGCCGATCCCTCCTTGCCCATCCCATCGCCGGTGAAGAAGTTGTGGAGGAAGTACCCGATGTCAACTGCGACCTTCTCGATGATCTCGTCGTCGCCGAGGATCCGTCCCAGCTGCAGGCGCGGCATCTGCGTGGACGTGGACAGGTTATCTGCTCCGGTCACAAGCGTATAGGGGTGAAGGGTGTACTCGATGATGCCCCGCTTGAGCCGCTGGCCGGCCGCCTCCAACCGCTCACGGTCCCCCTCCACCGACGTCACGATCCGAAGCGCCACATCCCGCAAGCCGCGCTCCTCCGCGCCGAACGACTCGGCGATCAGACTGTAGCCCAGCATCAGGTGCTGTGACTCCGAGGCCTTCCAGTTCCAGACCCCTGGATAGAGGCAGGCGACCCGTCTGCTCGACCGTGACTCCGACCCCTCCAGCGGCCGCCTGGGATCACCCTCCAGACTATCGAAGGGCGTGTACAGCCGATAGCCAGGATAGCGCCCGGCCTCGGTCCCGGGCTCGTACAGATCGCTCAGCCGTGCACCGAACTCCTCCTCGCCGACCCCGGTGACCGCCGCCAGGTAAGGGTCTCCAAGGAACGCTCGGGACAGTGTAACTAGCAGCACCTTGGCCTTCCGCGCATACCGCTCCGCTGCCTCACCGTCGTTCCGCAGCGTTCGCGCGAACTGGTAGGCCTCCCCCAGCCGCTGAAGGACCGTTCCGGTCAGCTCACGGAACGAGTTCATCCAGCAAAGCCCCTTGAAGTAGTAGGCATTGGTCGGCTCGACATAGCCGTGCGTCTCCCCATCCCAATGGTCCCAGGGAATCCCGTTGTGATCCCGGCTCCACGCCTCGTCGTGATCTTCACGCCAGACCTCGTCGGTGGGGAAGCAGCCGTCCCCCTCATCGGGATATCTGGCGTTGGGGTAGTAGTCGTAGGGCCTTCCCTCCTCTCTGCAGTACGGGCAGTAGAGACGCCAGGGCTCCTCGAGCGACCAGTCGAAGAAACTGTAGTAGCGGACGCGGAAGGGGTGGATCGGGCAGGCGCATGTGAGCACGCCCCTGGGCTCCCTGTCCCAGATGGTGTCCAGGTACCAGGCGTCGGACCGGGCCGCCCACGCCTCGGCCGCATCGACCGCATCGGCCACGCGTTTGCGGATCTCCTCATCGCCCGCCTCGTACCGGCGCTGAAACTCGGACAGGGGCAGTCGGTCGATCCAGACGTTCGGCCGATCGGGAAACTGCACCACGCGGTGACCTTTAGACTCGGGTGTTGCCTCGACGGCGCTCATGTTCTGCTGTCCCTCCCTTTGGTCGACGGCGATAGAAAGCCATCAGCTTACAGCCTTCAGCCTACAGCCAGTCCCTCAATGGCCTCTCTCTGCCGGCCACAGCGAAGGCACTCGGGTGCACGGCCATTTCCGCAGTACGGCTGACTGCTATCGGCTGAGGGCTGATCGCTGTCTCTTGCTGTTTCCTCTTTGCCTCCCGCATCGCTTTGGTCTAGATTTCACCCAGGAACCTGATGCGAGTGCAGCAGCTCAGCCATTGGACACGAGCAACTATGGAACTCGAAGCAATCTCTCGGATACGTCGACCGCAGCTGCCGTCTCTCCAGTCCCTCCTGGTCTCTTCCCTGCTCGCCTGCTTCGCATCGTGCGGAGGAAAGGGCCCAAGCGAACCGGGCGAGGAGCTGATGCATCCCGCGGCCGGGTCTGGAAGCGTCAAACACGAGATGGTCCTGGTGCCGGCGGGGGAGTTCCTGATGGGATCGAACGATGATCAGGATGACGAGCGCCCTGTGCACACGATCTTCCTGGATGCGTTCGCCATAGACAAGTTCGAGGTGACCAACAGGAAGTACCTGGACTTCGTGCGGGCCACGGGCAGGCCATACACGTCCGAGGGCTATTCCGCGATGGCGGGGAGGAATCCGTTGATCGGGCCGGACCAACCCGTGATGGGGGTATCCTGGCACGATGCCTTCGCGTATTGCCGGTGGGCGGGTCTGCGGCTCCCCACGGAGGCCGAATGGGAGAAGGCCGCCCGAGGAGCGGATGGTCGACTCTACCCCTGGGGCCATCAGGCGCCGGACACGACCCGGGCGAACTGCGATTCACGGCTGGACAGCACCATGGTCGTGGGCAGCTTCCCGGCGGGCTCAAGTCCCTACGGCGCACACGACATGGCCGGGAACCTGTGGGAGTGGGTAGAGGACGGCTACGATCCCGATTACTACTGGCGGAGCCCTCGCGAGAATCCCACCGGCCCCATTGGGGCCCCCAGTGCGGTCTTCCGAGGCGGGTCCTGGCTCACGCCGCCCGACATGCTCCGTTCATCCAACCGGAATAGCGACAGCCCAGCGCGTAAATCAAGAGACGTCGGATTCCGCTGCGCGCGATCGCCTTGAGACGCAGACACCGGGCCACCGCCTACTTCCTCCGCCTCGACTGCTTCCCCTCCTGCAGCCTGGCCCATCCCTGAAGGATCGACGGGATGGCCGCAACCGGTCCTCCCTGCTTGCAGTAGGATGCCCACATCACGTCCCACACCTTCGGGTTCCACTGGCACAGGTCGATCCAGTCTCCCACCGCCGCCGAGTTCCCGTCACGGCTGTCTACGCGCCCACCGATCGTGGGATCCTCAAGCGATCCGTTCCACATCTGGTCGAGGAGCGTTCGGGCGAACCGCCTCAGATCGGCGTTGGTGAACACGACGCCGGCGCGGCAGGCGTCCACCGCGAACCCGATGTCGATGTGGCCGTGCCCCGTATCCTCCACGCCGCTGTGGTCCTCCTCCCCGTCCTCGATCCAGTCCCAGTAGTGCCAGGTGTAGGCCTTCCCGGTCCTCCAGATGTGTCGCCTAAAATTCCGCGCCATCCGCTCCGCCCGGTCGCGAAACAGCCGCTTGCGCGAGACGCTGCTCGCGAAGAGGTAGGCCCTGGCGATGGCGAGGTACTGGTTGTGTGGCAGGATCCGGTTGGGAAACCGATCCGTCTTGAGGGCCGGGAACCGGTATCCACCCGCGGTGGACGTCGTGTCCAACCAGTCTCGATCGTGCTTCTTCGCGATCGTGCCGATGAGGTCGAGGTAGCCCTCCGCAGCCTTCCGGTAGCGTCGCTTCAATCCGCGGCCCTTCAATGCGTGGGCAACGAACCGGCTGATGGGATGCAGAAACATCCCCTGATGCACGATGTACTCCTGCGGCTCGGCGCCTGTGCTCTGGATCCAGAACCGGTCGCCCGGCTCGGCCTTGCCCTCGATTGTAAGCTCGAATGGGGGAAGAGACGTGATGGGCTTCCCGGGACGATACGAGCCCTTTGCCACCGGCTTGCGCGTTCCATACTTGAGCAACCGGTACTTGCCTCCCCGGTCGATCTCGAGCACCCACTCCCCATCGCGCACTTCCGCCCCACCTCGCGACGTCCACACCCGGGCCTCCTCGGGCGCGATCCGTGCCGTACCCCGGCAATGAAACCTGCCCGTTCGCACCAGGCCGACCGCATAGGTCGTGGTCACCCAGGTGTCGAAGCCATCGGCGTAGTGGTCCTTCCGGTTCGCGATCATCCGATCGAAGTGGGCGACGATCCTGTCGAGCCAGGCGTTGTCCCCCGTCGCTTCATAGAGCTTCACATAGCCTTCCAGGATGCCGCTCTCGCCCCAGCCCAGGGCACCGGAATCGGGATTGGCGGAGTTCCCTCGCCCCCGGTTCCGGCTGGCGTCGAATTTGGTGTAGGCCGCGACGAGCTCTTCCTGGTCGAACGGTGCCTTCTCCACGACAGCTTCCTTTCCAGTGAGGGTTTGACCGCAGACCACAACGGCGTGTCCGTCTGGAGAACAGTGCGGCCGAAAGATAGCTCCCCGGGGAGCAAAACAAACACAAAAACGACCCCGGGACCCGGTCGTGTGGGATCGGCCGTCCTCGGCCGGCCGTCATTCGGCCTTGCGCTTGGATGTGGGCGCCTATACCTTTCGTCGCAATACACCACCCTAACCGAAGCGGAAGTGATCCATGCGAAACGCCGCTCAGCAGCAGGTGCTCCAGCAGGCAGAACCCGAGCCCGAGGGATCCAGAACCGTCACGCTCCGTGCGGTTGCTCTCGGCGCGGCTACGGTCGCGTGCACCTGCGTGGCCAGCACCTACCTGGAGTTCAAGTCGAAATCGGCGCACATGGCCATGTCCAATCTGCCGATGACGGCGCTCCTGCCCTTCGTGTGGTGGCTGATCATCAACACCGTGCTCAAGCGCCTGGCGCCCCGGTGGTCCCTCACCGGAATGGATCTGCTGGTGATCTTCTCGATGGTCTGGATCGGCGGCAGCTTCGCCGGGTATACCTGGATCACCCAGTGGGTGGGGCACATGGCCGCCCCCCACTACTATGCCTCTCCTGAAAACCGGTGGCAGGAGCTGTTCTTCGACCAGGTGCCGTGGTGGATGTACCCTCGGGACAGGGGGGACGCCATCATCCATTTCTTCAACGGCCTGCCACCGGGGCTCGGGACGCCCTGGGGCGTCTGGCTGCCCGCGCTGTTCTGGGCGGCCTCCATCGCTTTGGCCGTGCTCCTCGGCGGCATTGGCATCACGGTGATCTTCCAGAGGCAGTGGGAGGAAAGCGAGCGCCTCACCTTCCCGCTCGCCCTCGTCCCCCTCGAGCTCACGTCCGATTTCGACCGACGGGGTGGCTGGCCCTGGTTCTGCCGCAGCCGGGCCTTCTGGATCGGCATCGCGATAGCGGCCGTGCCCGTCCTCTGGAACCTCACCGGCTACTTCATCCTGAACTTCCCGCACATCGGTATCTTCGATACTTACTTCAACCCACA
>JASLMQ010000892.1 GCA_030746455.1 Candidatus Latescibacterota bacterium | reverse complement strand
ACGGACTGGTTACTCGCCTCCTGCTGCTCCCCACCCCGCCTCCCGGCGACGCAGTTGCAGTCGACTAATGGCCGGAGCGTGTATGCCATAAGGGGACTTACACCCCTCTGACCAAGTACGCTCGCAGGCGCACGATCCCGGATCCAGTCCGGGATGACAAGCGGTTGCTCCTCTGTAGCAGATCCTACAGCCAGTCTCTCGAAGACATTGAGGGCCGTCATCCTCGCCAAACATGCCCTAGACCTGGCCCGAGAACAGGGATCCGCCACACCGTGGTTCCGACAGGCTGCGGCTGGCTCACCCCTCACTCGATCACCAGGACCCAATCCTCGTCCCTGGGGTCGGGCCGCGCAGGAACCACGCCCTCGAACGGGCGAGCGATCGAGATCACAGCGCCACTCCTGAGGTCCACCCACCTGGCGGCCGAGGCCCATCCGTCGAACCCCACGATCTCCAGCTTGCGATCCCCATTCCCTCTGGGGATGTAGACCACGGCGAGCTCGCGCGGAACCATGGCCGTCTGAGGTGGCGTCAGGTCCTCTGAGGTCGGCAGCGGGCAGGCTCCCCCGTCGACACGCAGCCGGTCCCGACACGGCTCGAGCCGCCACCATTCACGGGCGGCCAGCGTGTCTCGCACCGGCCTGAGCATAGAACCGCCGCCGAACGCACTCGCCTCTCTCCACGGAACGGCCCCCGGAACCTGCTTCCCCGTCTCACCCAGCGGGTCGTCCAGGTCCAGGAACTGCCACATGCCGAAGGCACCGTATCCATAGCCGCAAGCACCGTTCAGGAAGGCCGTCCACGCCTGCCACCGGGCGTAATACGGACCCTCCGGATCGATCGTCGGCGGCCGCTCATAGTAGGCCTCGGAGCAGAACACGGGCAGTACGGGTTGGAGCGCCAGATTCTCCTCGCATCGAACCGGAATGCAGCACATCTGTTCGATCTTCTGTCCCGTCTGCAGCCAGTGGTGATCCAGCCAGCGACTCGCGTGGAAGGGCTTCGACGACTGCACATTGTGTGGGGAAGGCCAGTCGACTCGGCCGCTCGGATGGATCGACACCGGCCTGTCGAACGCATTGCGTGCCTGGACCGCATCACCCAGTTCGTCGATATCCGCGTCCGTCCACCCGCAGTCCTTCATCGCATACTGGTACTCGCCGGACAGGCTCCAGATCGTGTTGTAGGCCCCGAAGCGGCCCATCACGTAGGCACTGATGCGCTTGGCCCATTCCAGGGAGAAGAAGCAGTTCTGTTTGCCGAACCAGGTCACGGGCGTTGCCGCCGCCCACCCGTCGTGCCACAGGACGTCCATCCTCCGATCCATCGCCTGGAAGAACCCGGGATTCAGATGGTTGACATCGCCGTTCTCGAACGGATACCCACCCTCGTTGCGCTGCCCGGCCCCCTCGTTTGTCGTGTCGCCGAAGCCCCGCATGTACTGCATCAGGATCGCCGTGAAGCCCTTCGCCTTACGGTCCGCAAGGTATTCGTAGAACGGTCCATCGCTGTTCTGGCCCAGCCCGCAGCGTGCGCTGTTCCCGGCCCAGAGCGTATCCGCCAGCAGGAGGAACGGTGTGCCGTCGGCGTACTCGAAGTACCGCCCGTTGCCACTGATCCGAATGTGCCCGCGATAGTTCGGATTGCTTGCCACCTGCGCTTGCGTCGGCACCCCGGCGCAGACCTCCCCCGAGGCGCCGTTCAGTCCGGCATCATCCGACCGTGTGGTCCACGTCCACACCCCAGGCGTGGGAAGCACGTATCGGACTCTCCAGGTGCGCCCACTATCCCAGAACCCCTCCACGACGATCTCGGTCCTGCTCTCAACGTGTGTCAAGACCGCCTGCACGGGAAACGACCACCACGCGTGGTCCTCTTCCGCCGTCAGCTCGATGTCGTGGATCGACCACTGTGTACGTTCATCCATGGCTTCCTTGGATCTCCTCGTGTCCCCTTCGTGATCTTATATAGGTGCGTGGACTGGTAGTGTTGGTTGTTCTTCGTGGCTCCCTCCTACGCGGCTAGAGCCGCTTCGGAGGGCAGGCGTGGCCCGTGACTCGTGGCTCGGATGGCCTGCCAGATGTTGCCTCAGGCCTCTTTCGCGCTTTTCGCGTCTTTCGTAGTTCCTCGATTCTGATGGGTCAAGGCGAGCGCTCCGGCGGAAGGTCGGTCTCCCGATAGATCCGGTAGAGCCCCACCCCACAGAGCAGGGAACCAATGCAGGACAGGAACCCAAGACCGAAAGGCACGGCCGCCCCCCATTCGACCAACTTGCCCCCCCCGATATTTCCGGTGAGCATACCCCAGAGAGCATAGCTACTCGGATGCGGCGTGAAGGAGGCGCGTAGGCGTTCGTGCTCCTCGTCCCATGTATCGACGAGTTGCCATTGGCCGTCTACATCGCCGCGGTTGACAAAGCTCCATCGACAAAAACCATCAACTCCGACGTTGAGTAGACGAACAGCGAATTCGAC
>JASLMQ010000891.1 GCA_030746455.1 Candidatus Latescibacterota bacterium | reverse complement strand
GTGCCCTCTCTTCGTCTGGGACAGATCCGGGAATGCAAACTACGGTATCCGAACGGCCTGCCCCCGCCTCGCCGACTCCACCTCCTTGAAGCAGAGCCGGAGTGCGTCCGCCGCCCGCCGCCCCGACAGCTCGGGCGCCTCGGAGCCCTTCGACATGGCGTCCACAGCTGCCTGGATCTCTCGCGTGAAGGCGACCACCGGGTCGCCGGAGCCAAGCCTCGGTCGGGTCAGCTTGCCGTCCGGCGTCAACACGGTCAGAGGCGTCGTCACCACAGGCTTTCCGTCCAGGGTCGAGAACTCGTACAGGACCGTCGCCCGCTCCAGGTAGACCTCGAACCCGTGGTTGAAGCGGCGGCCGGGCTGACAGATCGCCCCGGAAGCGCAGGTGACGCTCAGGTCCGGCAGGTCGTTGTACCGATAGGCTGTGCAGAGGTAGTCGGCATACCGTCCATCGATCAGCTTGCCCACGGTGGACACCCGATCCGGCACGCCGCATAGCAGCAGGATGAAATGGGTGTCGTGGATGTGAAGGTCCACCCCTGGGCCCCCGGTGCGGTCCATGTAGTCGAAATCGGCCGACCAGTCCGGCTTGGAGATGATGCGTTTGAAGTGCCCTCCCACCAGGCCCCCGTGTGTCCCAGAACTGACCAGATCCCTGAGGTAGACGTATTCCGGGAAGAAGGCAAGCACGTGGGCGACCATCAGGAGGCGCCCGGCCCGCTCTGCCTCCCGGAGCATCCGTTCGGCATCCCGGGTATCCAGAGCGATCGGCTTCTCCAGCAGCACGTGCTTGCCGGCCCTCAGGGCTCGGATCGACACATCGCAGTGCATACCCGTGGGGAGGCAGATATCCACCAGGTCGATCTGCGGATCGGTCAGCAGGTCATCGATCTGGCTGTAGGTGCGAATCCCGGCCAGGTTCTCGATCCCGCCTGGATCACCGAAGTTGCCGTGGATGCCGCGCCAGTCTCCTTTTAGCTTCCTGGGATCGCGGGTACAGATGGCCGAGACCTTCGCGCCTTTGACCTTCTTCACCCCGCGGAAATGCGTCATGCCCATAAACCCGATGCCGGCTATTCCGATGCGCACCATGTGCCACCCCATTGTGCTTGGCCTGAGGTCGGAAGACGTGAGCTCTTCTTGCCGCCCAATATATCGAGAGTCTCCGAAGGTATCAAGCACCACGTCGTGACGAAGTGCCGACTCCCCCAGGGAGCATCCACCCGGCCGTACCCACAACCCGCCACCGTTTGATGGTGGAAACCTTGGGGTCCCATCAGGAGTCCAAGTGGGTGTATGCCCCTGACATTAGGAGCCAAGGAACGGGGGGCGCGCGTTCGGTGGATTTCGCTATGCCGAGTTCTCTGGACTCGCGCTGGAGATTACGGCAGCAATGGGTGATTCCGATACATCGGAGGTCCCGGCCGGGGATCTCGTGCAACCGGTTGCGGCCTTCATCGACCGCCATGGGATGCTCACATCGGGAGACGTGGTGGTGGTCGGCGTCTCAGGAGGACCCGACTCCGTCACGCTCCTGGACGTGCTCCATCGCCTCCGGGAGGAGTGGGACCTCGACATCCACGTCGCCCACCTGGATCACCGCCTGCGCGGCCCTGAGTCGGATGCCGATGCCGAATTCGTCGCCTCGCTCGCGGCGCGCCTGGATCTCGGCTACCATGGGGGTGCCGAGGACGTTGCAGAGCTCTCACGAAGGGAGGCCTACTCCCTCGAAGAAGCGGCGCGGATCGCGCGGATTGGGTTCCTCGAGAAGGTGAGGCAGCAGACCGGGGGGAACCGAATCGCCCTTGGCCACACGCGCTCCGATCAGGCCGAGACCCTCCTGCTGAGACTTCTGCGCGGGTCGGGGCGACGCGGCCTGGGCGCGATGCAGCCGGTGCGGGACGGGGTCTGGGTCCGGCCCTTGATGGACACCACGCGCAGCCAGGTGGAGGCCTACGTATCCCTCCGTGGCCTGGAGGCCAGGCAAGACAGTTCGAACCGCGACACCCGCTTCGTACGGAACCGGGTCCGCATGGACCTCCTGCCCCACCTCGAGCGCGACTACAACCCGTCAATCGAGAGGATCCTCGCCCAGACCGCGGAGGTTCTCCAGTGCGAGGAGGAGCTCCTCGACGGCCTGGCCCAAGAGACCCTCGAGAAGGCCGTTTGCCACAGTGGCAAATGGAAATTAGTCCTTGATGCGTCGAGGGTTTTCGGTTATCATATATCGATTCAGCGGAGGGTGTGCCGGTCTGCCCTCCTAGCGCTTGGGGGCGGCCCGGACGCCCTCAGCTACGGGACCGTGGAGCGTATCGTTCGGCTTTCCGGGCAGCCCTCCGGTGCGGTCCAGGTGGAGGCTGAGCTCAGCGTCCATCGCGGCTCGAACTGGCTTATCTTCAGCCGCCCCGTACCCGATTTCCGGGCCCCCGTGGCCCTGGGGGGCACAACACAGGTACCGGCACTCGGGGCAACGCTTCGGGGCCGCATTCGGCCCGCGCAGGAGGTCAGGAGCCGGCTACGGACCTTCGGTCCCGTTCGGGCCTGTTTCGATCTCGACCGGCTGGAAGGCCAACTCCTCCTGAGGAACAGGCGTCCGGGGGACCGGTTTCGGCCCTTCGGATCGTTGGGCACACGCAAGGTCAGCGACTTCCTGATCGACACGCAGGTCCCCAGGCCGCTTCGCGACGGAATTCCTCTGTTGCTTTGCGGCGACACCGTCGCCTGGGTTGTGGGTCTCCGAACCGCACAGCCCTTCTCGGTGACCGAGCACACACGGCGGGTCCTCGACCTCTCCTATGAGGGAGGATGGGTGCCCCCGGACCGGTCACGATCCACCTGATAGGATCCATTACGCTAGATGGAACAATCGAAGGACCAAAAGCCCACTGAGCAGTCGGCCCCCGAGCCGGAAGAGAACGCGCCGAGCTCCGGACAGGACGACGCGCCCGAGACAGAGCTCAAGCCCGAACCGGACGCTGAGACGAAGGCGGGAGCCGAGGCTCCTCCCGAGCCGCCAAGGACCCGTCTGCCTCGCCCGGGTGAGGAGCGGGCGCGCCGCCCCTCCCAGGACGAGGGCAACGGAAGGCCCTGGCGCCGAATCTCCAAGACCCTGGCATTCTGGGTCTTCTTCCTCCTTGTGGCCATATTCGCGTCGAAGTTCTTCGGCAGCAGCGATGGCGGCGGGGAGGTCGTACTGAGTTACAAGGAATACAAGAGCCTCCTCACTCAGGGCCGGATCGCCAGCGCGGTCATCATCGAGACCGAGTTCCACGGCAAACTTCTCGAGCCCGAGTATACCACCCCCGAGAGCGGCGAGCAGCGAGCCTACCAGTCCTTTGTCGTGGATCTCGGCGTGATCGACAGCGAGACCCGCGCCGAATGGGAGAAGCACGACGTCGACTTCCGGTTCCACAGCAGGCCCTTCAACTGGCTCAATGTCTTCTTCAACTTCCTGCCCTGGCTGCTCTTCGTCGGACTCTGGCTGTTCATCCTCCGCCAGATGCAGGGCGGACCGAAGGGGGCCTTCAGCTTCGGCAAGAGTCGGGCGAAACTCGTCTCCGAAGACCGACCCAAGGTCACCTTCAAGGACGTGGCAGGGTCCGAGGAAGCCAAGCAGGAGTTGCAGGAGATTATCGAATTCCTGAAGGATCCTCGCAAGTTCCAGCGGCTGGGCGGCAGAATCCCCAAGGGCGTGTTGCTTGTCGGCCCGCCGGGGACAGGCAAGACCTACATGGCCAAGGCCGTTGCGGGTGAGGCGGGGGTGCCCTTCTTCAGCATGAGCGGGTCCGATTTCGTCGAGATGTTCGTCGGTGTGGGCGCATCGCGCGTGCGCGACCTGTTCGAACAGGGCAAGAACAATGCACCGTGCATCATCTTCATCGACGAGATCGACGCCGTGGGCCGACACCGTGGCGCCGGCATCGGAGGCGGCCACGATGAGCGCGAGCAGACGCTCAACCAGCTCCTGGTGGAGATGGACGGGTTCGACTCCAAGGAGGGCGTGATCCTCATTGCGGCCACAAACCGACCCGACGTACTGGATCCGGCGCTCCTGCGCCCCGGTCGGTTCGACCGACAGGTGGTGGTGGATCGGCCCGATGTGAGGGGACGCGAGGGCGTGCTGACGGTCCACGTGCGAAACACGCCGCTGGGCGATGATGTCGATCTGAAGGTCCTGGCTCGCGCGACCCCCGGGTTCTCCCAGGCCGATCTTGCGAATCTTGTCAACGAGGCCGCGCTTCTGGCCTCACGCTTCGACCGCCCGAAGGTCGCCATGGAGGACTTCGAGAACGCGAAGGACAAGGTGATGATGGGGGCCGAGCGCCGCAGCCTCGTCATATCCGACGAGGACAAGAAGCGGACGGCCTACCACGAGATCGGCCACGCCCTTGTGGCGAAGCTGGTGCCGGAGAGCGACCCCGTTCACAAGGTCACCATCATCCCGCGAGGCCAATCGCTGGGGCTCACGACCTAT
>JASLMQ010000890.1 GCA_030746455.1 Candidatus Latescibacterota bacterium | reverse complement strand
TGATAGACTCCGATTGCTGAGCGCGGGCAATGGACACCTGCAATGTCGGCAGAAGGGAGAAGGCAAACGGCAGAGGGAAGACCAGCTTTCAGCCTAAGCGGAAGTGGTGACTCGGATCCCCCCCTCGGTCCCCCTCTTCCTCGCCGAACACAGCATCGGCGAGCAAAGGGGGGAGGTGTGTATTCGTGATGGCGATGGGGTGGGGGCTCCCTTCGGGCGGGCCCAAATCGAAGCCTAGTCGGGAGCTCCGGGGCCGCCGAGCTCGTCGACGAGTGCGAGGCGGGAACGCAGATACGCGATCGCGGCCTGGAGGCCCTTCTCCAGGAACTCCTTCCCCTTCTCCGCTGACGCCTTGGAGGGGAAGCCCCAGATCCCCGTGCTCGCCAGCTTACGGGACTGTACGAGATCCAGGAGATCGAATTCTAAATCCGGGCTGTCGTCGGGGACCTCGACGGGTTTCACGAGGTCGGGCCGGAGGTACATCACCACAGAGGTCTCGTGCTCTCCGGCGTGGTGGAGGGTCTGGTCTTCGGTCAGCTCCTGGAGCACAGGATAGAACCAGCGGTCGGTGTTGACAAGGAATACGTTGACCCCGAGGTCGTCGTAGTTGAGCTCGCGCGTCATCATCTTGAGGAACCAGTTTCCCCCGTGCCCCGAGACGATGGTGAGTCTGGAAATCCCGTGGCGCTTCAGGCAGCTCACGATGTCCCTGAAGACCGGGATCAGGGTCTCCGACCGGAGTGTGAGGGTACCGGGGAAGTCCATGTGCTCCGCGCTGGCCCCTATGGGAAGGGTCGGGAGCTGGTACCAGTCGAAGGCCTCGGCGATCCCTCGGGCGAGGTACTCCGCGCTCAGGCAGTCCATATTGAGCGGGAGGTGAGGACCGTGCTGCTCGTTGGCGCCGATTCCGATGACGGCACCCTCCGGGCTGGCGTCTTCGATTTCCTTCCAGGTGCTTTCGTAGCTGAGCATGGGAGCCCCCGTGGCATAGGTTGGTCGAACTGAGCCTACCGAGTTCCGAGAAGCTCCAAATGCCTCAGTAGACGGATTCTGAAGGTCGGCAGAAGGCAGACGGCAGAGGGCAGACGGGATAACGGCTTCGCACGATGGGCTGTAGGTAAGTTGAACTGCGGAGTGCCTGCACCACCGGAGCGAACCAGCCCTTCCCTTCTCCCTTCTGCCTTCTCACTTCTCACTCTCCAGTGACAGGCAGAGGACCCGTGTTGTTGGTCTTGCACGATCTACGCAGTCAGCGCCGAAGTGAGCTGCTAGACCCACTGGAAGGAGGGGTCCGTGCGCAGGTGCTGGATTAGGATGCCGGGGAAGCTCTCCTCGAGCAGCCGCGCCATTCCGTCCATGCCGTAGGCCTCGGTTGCGGCGTGGCCCAGTTCAATGACACCGAGCCCCATGTCGATCGCGGGGCGGACCGTGGACCACTCGCTCTGCTCGCCGGAAAGGACGGCGTCCGCGCCGGCCCGTGAGAAGTCCCAGTACCACTTCGTGCTGCTGGAAGACCCGTAGGCGATTGCGATTCGCCTGACGGTCTTCCGCAAATCCCCGCTCACGCGGACGTGGGGCAGACCCATCGCCGTCTTGCAGTGCCGTGCCAGATCACCCAGGGTAGTCGTCGGGATGTTGTAGACGCTGTGGAGGCCACCAAGATAGCGCGCCGGGGCAGGAAAACCGAGGACCTTGCAGAGGGAGGGCTCGACGCCGTACTCCGGATACAGGTCCCAGCAGTCATGCGCGCGGATGATCGTGATGCCGTGTTCATCCAGGTATCGAACCTTGGTGCCGACATAGACCCCCTCCCGTTCACAGCGCTCGAGCTCGGGGGATGCGGGCGTGCCGCTGTACCAGAACGTGGGCTCGTGGGTGACGATCAGGTTGATGTCCTTCTCGACGGCGCGGCGCAGCACGTCCACGGACGCCATCCAGGTGGTGCCGATGGCGCGGACCTCGGCGTCCAGGTCGCCGTACTTGAGCCCGTCGCAGCTCTTCTCGCTGCGGATGTCGGGATCGAGATCGCGAACAAACTCGTCAATGTCTCTTGCAGTGGCCATCGTCGCAGGTCCTCGTGGGTATCGGAGCGAATGCAGTTCCAATTGTCGTGAGACGTCAGAGGTGAGACGTGAGATGTGAGACGTGAGACCCGCCATCAGCTTTCAGAAGACAGCAGTCAGCTAGATCCAATCAATGGACGGACCTCACGGCAGAATCAGTAGTGGCAATGCGGGCTTGCCGCTCTGGTTCGGGCTGAAGGCTGAGGGCTGACAGCTTCCTTGAGAATCCCAGTCTCATATCACCCCGGCGGAGTAGATCTCTTCTGGGCCGAAGACCTCCGGATGGAACTGCCGGAGGAAGGACCGGGTGAGGTAGCAGAGCTCGCAGTTCTGGGTGACCCGTTCGGGCGGCTCGAAGCCGTATTCGCGCTGCGCGAGTTCGGCGAGGCCGAGCGCTCCCCGTTCACAGACGGCCTGGACGAAGCGGTTGGCGTTCTCCGGTCCTGCCTCCAGGATCGAGGCCGGTGTGGCATGCGGCAGGGCGCCAAGGACCATGCCGCAGTTGGTCTGGATGTTGCCGTAGGGATCCAGGTGGAGCTCCCACATTGTATCGGCCCGGAACTGCCCGAGGCAACCCGGGCCGTCCGCAGAGCCGCCCCATCCCTTTTTGGGCAGGCCCTCGTCGTCGGGAGGGTAGCTGTCCAGATACGGAGCCAGCTCCCGATGGGCCGTGCCGACCGCAACGGGCGGGTGGGCGCGGACATACTCACGGAGGAGACCCTCGTCGCGGGCGATGCGTTCGTGCTCGCGGATGGCAGAGCCCTCAGCGCGAGACCCCCAGAAGTTGCGTTCCCCGAAGATCTCGTCGGTGAGGCGCCGGACCCGCAGGAAGCGGTCGGGCGGCACGGTCGACTGGTGATACGGGTCGGTCGAGGCTAGGATGCCCTTCAGTCCGTGCTCCGCGAGGAACTCCAGCCGTCGGGCTGTGATGCCGTCTTCGACAGCGAATGAGCAGTTCGTCTCGATGAAGTGGGGGGCGACATCCTGGCGGTGGGCGACCTTCAGGCCCTCTGCGAGGGCCTCCCAGTAGAGCATGGCCTCGCCGCCGGCAATGTGGACCACCCGTCCGGTCTCGTGGAGCAGGGCCAGCGCCAGCGCGAGCTGCTCGGCGGCCATCACGACGTCGGGCCGATCGCCCGCGCACCCGAAGAGGCAGTGGCGGCACCGGATGGAACACCGGTAGGTGAAGATGACACCGGCGACGCGCAGCTGCTTGCCAGCGGCCTGGAGGCCGATCTGGTCGATGAGCGTATCGACGTCCTGCTTGACCATTGCCGATTGCGACCTCAGTACTGTCCGTAGGATCTCGCCGTTTCGAGCATCGCGCGAAGGTTCTCGTCGGGCGTGTCGCGGCCACACTGATCGCCGGTCGACAGGATGAAGCCTCCTCCTCCGCCGGCATCATCGATGGCGCGCCTGCTGGCGGCCACGACGTCGTCCACGCTCCCGTGGAGCATCACAATGGTGGTGTGCAGGTTGCCCTTCAAGACGATCCTATCGCCGTAGAGCCGCTTGAGCTCGGCCAGGTCGCAGTCGCCCATCGGGGACGGCTCGAGGGGATCGATGACGGTGAGCCGGGTCTCTTCCACGGCGAACCGCACCAGCTCCTTCTCGGGACCGCAGGAGTGCACGTGCGTCGGGATTCCCAGGTCGTAAGCCAGCTCGGTGACGTGCTTGAGCACCGGCAGGGAGAGCTCGCGGAATATGGATGGGGACTGCCAGATCAGCGATCCGGAGCCCCCGCAGATGAGGAAATCCGGCTTCTCGTCGATGTCCGCAATGGTCTCCATCCGCCGGGTGACGCGGGCCATGATGGCATCGCGCTTCTCGAAGAAGGGCGCCGGATCATCGGCGTAGGCGTAGACGTCTTCAGGGCTCGACAGTATACAGGTGGTGCCACCGCTGGGCATGCCCAGTATGCCGTGCTCGCCGAGCTCCTTGCGCATCAACCGCCACAGCTCGAGCCCCGTGGGCCACTCGCGCACGCCCTTGATCGGCTCCCAGTCGCCCGGCACGTCGGGCAACCCGAGCTTTCCGGGCAGGATGTTGCGCGCCGGTGGCGCGTCCGCCGTGTACACGGTGACCCGCGGGCCCCACTCGTCGGTTCGCTCGTTCTGCCTCTGGGTCGCGAAACGGCTGTCGTCCCAGCGATGGACGATCCGCTCGACCCAGGGATCGTCCGTCGCGTCGCCGTAGAGATCCCCGAAGGTGTAGAGCTCGAAGCCACCGTCGATACCGAAGTGCTTCACCGCATCGATGTAGGCCTTCCAAAGCGGAGGGTCCTGGTAGACGTAGATGTCCCAGAACGGTTTCCCCGTGAGTCGACAGGGAATCATGTTCGAGATGTCCGGACAGCACGGGACGCAGTCCGGGATCTCGCCGCGAAGCACTGCGTATATGCGCTCTCTCGACGTCATAGCAGATTCTCAGGAGACGGCGTTCACGGCGCTCAGGCCGGCTTCGACCAGGATGGTTTCGCATTCGGGCGACAGGGGGTAAAGGCCATAGCAGCGGGGAGCGATGTCGACTTCGTAGCCGCCTTCCGGGAAGGCGGCGGCCGTGGGGAGGTAGCCGATCTGGGTGTCGTTTGCGTAGGCCGAGACAAGGAGCCCTTCGCACGCGGACCGGTGCTTGATGGCCAGGCCGATCTCCGTGAAGACCTCGCCGGGCAGGGCGAGGAAGACGGCGTCCCCAACGCGCATGGCTTGAACGAGGGTCTCCGCGAAGGGCTCGAGGTTGCCCCCTTCCAGAGCGCGACAGACGGCCTGCGCCCACCGGACCCAGCGTGGCTCCGGCCGGGGCTTGGCGAGCTCTTGCTCGAGCTGCCGACGCGCCTCCTCCATCGTGGGGATCCGACCCAAGGGAATCCGAACCGTCTGTACCGAGGCCCGGATGTCCGTGGACGCGGAGACCCTTGCATTTCCGACCGCCTCGAGAGCGGCCTCACCCAGAAGACGCCCGACCTTGGCCGCCTCGGGTGAGTCCCCCCTGATTTTGACGTTAAGGTTCCCCGAACATCCCTGCATGAACTGCGCTGATGCCATCGCGCCGTGGGACTCGAGATGGGCGACCGCGCGGCCGGGGTAGTCGGCCGATATGGCCGGCTGGTTGTCGCCGATCGTGAGCGGGTGGGCGGCATACCCGAAGAGGCAACCCGTCTCGCCGCCGTCTGCGAACCGATAGATGGCGACATCCACGTCGGGATCGACGAGGCCTGTTGGCGCGTCGAGATCGTTGATCTGGCTGATCCGGCCGATCTGGCGGCGGTTGACGTTCAGGTCGGCGGTCGATCGACCCAGGGACAGCTCCGCCGGCCTGGCGGAACGGACCGCGTCGAGGGCCGTCCGGACGATCGCCGATTCGAGAACTGACAGATAGGCACCCGGCGTTGGGGGCACGCCGTGGAAGGAGACGACAGTGGGGGCCGTGTGGGTGTGCGATGCGTACAGCGCGACGTGCGCCGGTGGGATTCCGTGTTCGGCGAGGCGGGTGACGACCCTGTCCCTGAGGCGCTGGGTGATGCCGATCAGGTCCAGGGAGATCAGGACGGCGACCTGTTCGCCGCTGCGGAACGCCGTGGCGCGCGCGTACAGACTGTCCCTCACATCCGTGGGCTTGCGGGGCTGGCCGACGCGGTGGTAGATGGTGAGCGGGGCTTCGCGGGGGGTGATGTCTGTTTTGGCGAAGCCGACTTCGAGGTCTGGCATGTGGCGATCTCTATCGCGAAGATCGGGGAGGCGGAACTACGAAAATCGTCCCGGCTGCTGTTGACAGCCTGCAGTAGTCGCGTTCTTGTGGTCCGCCGGGACAGGCTCCAGACGCGAAAGGAAGGCGGGAGGGGCTCCCTAACGCTGGGTGGAGATGCGATCCTCT
>JASLMQ010000889.1 GCA_030746455.1 Candidatus Latescibacterota bacterium | reverse complement strand
CAAGGCTGACCCCGATCCAGGCGGTCGCGATTCCCAGAATGAACCGCCAGTCCAGGAGGTTGGGACGCAGCAGATTGCCACCGAAGAATCCCGAGATCGTCTCGAAGGACGCGATCACGAAGCCCAGAAGGAGCGCAACCCCGGTGATCACGGCAGCCTCGGTCACGAACTGCACGACGATGTCGGACCACCTGGCGCCGATCGCCTTGCGGGAGGCGATCTCACCGGCCCGGGCCACCGTCCGCGAGACCGCGAGATTCACGAAGTTGGCACAGGCAACCGCCGCGATGATCAGGGCGATCATCAGGTGGAAGATGATGGTGTGGATGCTCCCCTGGCCGGGCTTGCCATACCCGTACAGAGTCGCTTCGTCCATCGGCTGCAGGTGGAGCGTTGCCTTCTGCGCCATCTCTTTGGGAATCGACCGGGACATGACCTCTTTCAGCGCCTGCTCGACTCGCTCGACCTGGAATCCCTCGGGCAGGCGCACGTAGCCCTTCGGCCCCCAGAGGTCGCTGGCCCACCCGTCCCAGATTCTCTGCTCTTTGTTGACGAACGCCGTGGGCGGCGCAGCGGTCAACACCCCGATTGGCACGTAGGCGTACTTCGGAATGTCCCTCAAGATGCCCGTGATGATGTAGTCCCCCATCGGCCCGGCATCGACAAGCGTGAGGGTCTCACCAATCGGGTCCGCATCACCGTAGAACTTTCGGGCGACGGATTCCGTGATCACGGCCGTCATCGGTTCCGTCCGGAGCTCGCCGCGGACGAAACCGAAATCGAAGACCTCGAGAAGCTCGGGGTCCGCTCTACAGAAGAAGTCGGAAAGGGTCACATCTCCGGCCCTGAGCCAACTCCGAGTGTACCGTGTGGCGCCGGCTCGCGCGGCCACCTCGACTTCCGGGAAGAGCTCACGCATCGCCACGACCGACCCACCCGAGACCCAGTCGCTGAAGGATGCATCCCCGTCGCGCCGAATCTCTCTGATCACCCTGTAGATCCGGTGGCCGTTCTCGTGGTAGTTCACATACCGGTACTCCTCCGCGATGTAGGCGCTGGACAGGATCGCGCAGGCCATCGCGCACGACAGACCGACAATGTTGATCGCCGAATAGCTCTTGTGCGCCCACAGGTAGCGGAGGCCCACGGCTATGTAGTTTCCTAACACGCCCTTCCCCAATCTCCGGTGGTGGCTTCAGTCTGCCGCCTTCATCTCGTGATCTGCTGCCCGCCGATATCCCGTTACGGTGACGTCGTCGTTGTCGCGCACCTCCACAACGGCATATGAACTCGATGCTTCACCACTCCCGTCCACCATCGCCTTCAGGGTGTAGTAGTGGATGCCCTCGATGAAAGAGGTGTCCCCTGCGTGGTTGTGTCCCTGGAAGACCGCCAGAACGTGCCCGCTTTCCTCCAGGATCCGGAGGACCTGATCGGCGTTCCGGACGCGGTGATTGCCTCCCCCATCCAGCTGCTGATGGATGAAGCCAATGACCGGCG
>JASLMQ010000888.1 GCA_030746455.1 Candidatus Latescibacterota bacterium | reverse complement strand
CACCACGCGTGCGGATCACCTCGATGCGCACATCCAGCTCCGGCTGAAGGGCGACAAGCTCGCCGCGCGCCCACTCCGCCTGCCAGAGGGCCAGGCGGCTTCCCCGGCTACCGATCACCAGGCTCGATGGCATCTAGGTACGTGCCTCTTCTGCAGACTGATCCGACCCCTCCGAGGCAGCTTCCCCTTTGTCCTTGATCTGGAGATCGAACAGGCGCATCAGCGTATCCACGTCGGCCAGACCGTTCCCCGAGTCCGCCTCGGCCTTCAGCCGGACCATCGGCCCGTGAAGGAGCTTGTTCATGTAGCGCCTGAGGAGGTCCGCCACCCTGGCCCTCTGCTCATCCGTAAATCCAGACAGCCGGGCGTGCTCGAGCTCTTCGTCCAGGACCTCCCGGAAACGCTGCCGGATCGCCACGATCGCGGGAACCACCTCCAGGGAGTTCTGCCACGTGGAGAACTCGGCGACCTCCTCCTCGATGATGGCGCGGGCCTTCTGCGCCTCCTCTTGCCGCTTCTTCAGATTCACGCCCACCACCGACTGGAGGTCGTCGATGTTGTAGAGGAGCACGTTGTACAGCTCTCCCACCTCGGGCTCGATGTCGCGAGGGACAGCGATGTCGATCAGGAACATCTGCCGATTTCGCCGACGCTGCATCGCTGCGGCCACTTCCTCGCAATGCAGGACGTGGGTGGAAGCGCTCGTGGAGCTGATCACAATGTCGGCGCGGTCCAGATGCGCCATAGCGTCTTCCCAGTCCAGCGCTTCGCCGCTCACGCGAACCGCCAGCTCCTGGGCGCGCTCCAGGGTGCGGCTCGCCACGGTGATCGACCGCACCCCGCTCTCCACCAGGTGCTTCGCCGTGAGCTCGCTCATCTCACCCGCCCCGATCACAAAGGCCGCACGGTCGCCCAGGTCTCCGAAGATCTTCTTGGCCAGCTCGACGGCCGCATAGCTCACCGAGACGGCTCCCGCGCCGATTTCCGTCTCCGTTCTGGCCCGCTTCGAGGCCTCCACCGCGCACCGGAACTGGCGGTTGAGCACCACGCGGCTCGTCCGGGCCTCCATCGCGGCGGTTCCCGCGTCCTTCACCTGCCCGGCGATCTGCGGCTCTCCCACGATCATCGAGTCGAGACCCGCTGCCACCGCGAAGAGATGTCGCACCGCATCGAGATCGGTGTGGGAATACAGGTGGACTCCGAGCTGATCCGGGATCATGCCCCCCAGGTCGCTCAGGACCTCGGTCACCCACCTGCAGGCTTCGGTGGGATCGTCCGTAACCACGTAGGCCTCGGAGCGGTTGCAGGTGGAGATGAGGGCGCACTCGTTCACCGCAGGCAGCTGGATCATCAACTCCAGTACGGCCCTCAACCCGTGCGGCGACACGGCGATGGCATCCCGGACCTCGATCGGGGCGGTGCGATGGTTGAGGCCTAAGACGACGACAGGCATTCAGCGACCTTCTCTTCGATAGCGTCCCACGCGTTGCGACGAACCAGGTCTACGGTCTCCCAGCTGACCAGCTTGTCCCACACGGCACGCCGCCTTGCCTCGTCATCGGGAAAAGCGGCCTTCACCCTGGGCCTCAGTCGGTCCAGCAGGGCGACCACGTCCGCGTGCTCGGGTCCCAGGAGATCGTCCAGCCGCTCCCGGATCAGCCGGGCATAGGCCGGGCTTCCCCCACCGGTGGAAACAGCCACGTGCAACTCCCCCCTCCGCAGAAGAGAGGGCACCACGAAATCCCCGTCTCCTGTTCCGGTCGCGAGGTTCACGGGCACCCCCAGGGTCCCGGCCTCTTCGGCGACGGCCTCGTTCACGTCGTGTCGATTCGTGGCGGCGAACGCCAGCACGACACCCGCCAAGTCGCCCTCGCGGTACTCTCGGCGGACCGACTCGATCCGACCCTCTGCCGCGAGCTCGGACAGCCCCGGGGACAGATCCGGGCTGACGACCACCACACGAGCCGAGGCCGACAGCAGCCCCCTGACCTTCCGCTCCGCGACCGTACCTCCGCCGACCACAGCGCACTTCCGGCCTTGCAGATCCATGAATACGGGATACAGGGTGCGGACGCTTCCCATTGAGGTTCTCGACGCAGCCAGCGCCGCTCAGGGGCTGAGGGGATGCCTACCGGAGAACAGCACGCCGACGACGGGGAATACGAGGATGACAAGCGTGAAGCCGGCGATGGACAGGAATGCGGCCCGCTTGCCACGCCATCCGGCCATCCATCTTGCGGCCAGGTGCCCGCCATAGATCACCCACGCGATCAGCAGCGGCGCGAAGCCGGGCATTCCCCATACCGAGATCCGATCCAGGTAGATGTGTACCCAGACCGAACTCGAGAGGATTCCAGCGGAGAGAAAAACAAAACCGAACGTTGCCGCTCGGTTGTTGATCTCGTTCAGGGTCTCGAGAGGAGGAAGACGATCGTAGAAGAACCCGAGGTGTTTCGCCTGGATCTCTCCTAAGAGAAGCACGTACATAATTGAGCTTACGCAGGAGATGGCGAATCCCGCGTAAGCCAGGATGTAGGTGAGTACGTGCAGCTGAAACCAGCCGCCGGTGTGCGCGACCCGAGGGACTTCCCCGGCCCCGGACAGGTTGAGCGCCGTCAGAACGTGCAGGAGCGTGACGATCGGGACGATCAGCGCCCCCAGTGAGCGGTCTCGCGTGGTCAGCTCCAGGTATACGTAGACGACGACCACGAGCCAGGCACAGATCGACGGGAGGATCTCACTGCTGAATGGAAACCGCCCCAAGGACACCGCAAGGTGCCCCAGGAACGCGCTGTGGACGACCCAGCCCGCTATCAGACCCCAGGTTCCAACCTTCGCCCGAAGCCCGGATCGCGATCGAAAGTTGGCGGCATACCCGACGGCGCTTACGGCGTACAACGCCGCTGTAAGGATCACAACCGGATGTTCCAGCCCCATCCTCAACAATCCCCCGGCGTACCCAGGACCGCCACCCTACATGGGCGAGTCCAGGTAATCCTCTACGTTGACCTCGTATTTTCGGGGATCGTCGGCCGCCGTGATCGCGCGGGCCTTCTCCGCCCCCGACTCTCTGAACTCCTGGTAGAGGTCGATGGGCATCAGGCCCGGTCTCCGGTTCCCGTACTTGGTGAACAGGATGCCGACCTTGGGCCGGATCGAGTCTTCCGGATTCACCTCCATCACGATCCCCATCTCGCCGGTGTTCAGCTTCACGAAGCTGCCGACCGGGTAGATTCCCAGGCTCTTGATGAAGGTCTCTACGACGCTGTCCTTGAACTCCGTGCCCTTCCCATCAAAAACGACCCTCAGAGCGATATGCGGAGGGAGTCCGGGCTTGTACGGACGGGCCGACGTGAGTGCGTCGTAGACGTCCGCAACGGCCGACATGCTTGCGAAGGGGTGCATCTGCTCGCCCGTGATGCCGCGCGGATACCCGCTGCCGTTCACCTTCTCGTGGTGCTGGGCCGCAATCGCGATGGCCGCCTCGGTGATGTGCCCCTGCTCCCTCAGGATCCGCTCGCTCTCGACCGGATGATTCATAAATGGCCTGACGTTCTTCCTGCGTGAGCGGTCCGGGCTTGTCGAGGATGCTCAAGGGGATGATCGACTTCCCCACATCGTGCAGCAGCCCTCCCACGCCGATTTCGGTGGCCTCGTCCTCGGTTACGCCAGTGGCGTGCGCGATGGCCAGGGTAAGCACGCAAACGTTGACGGAATGTGTGTAGGTGTGCTCGCTGTAGTTCTTCAACGCAGTGAGGCTTAGCAGGGCATCCACATTGCGGAAGATGCTCCCGGTGAGGGTCTTGGCGGCCAGGGTCACCTTCTTGGTGTCGATGCTGGCACCCGTCGCGGCATTGTGCATAAACTCCTGGACCACCTTGACGGAGGCCCCGCGGATCTGCTTGGCGACCTTGACCTCTTCGCGGAAGAAGGTCTGGCGGCCCCCCGGCGGCTTCTGCTTCTTCGCTTCCTTGATCTGAACGGGCGCCGCAACGACCTGGCCCCCGGGTATGTCCTTTCCCTTCGACGTGTCGATGGTCACGTTCGTCAGACCGGCCTCTTTGAGCCGTCTGATCTGGTTGGCCGACGTGATGAGGACGCCCTTCCCCAGCAGAAGGACGTTCTTGCTCCCGGAGCCCTTCGCGCCCTCCTTGATGTCGGCCTCCATGAACATGCCGACCTCGAGTTGATCCATCGAGATCTTCTTCTTTGCCATTCTCGAACGCTCCGTCGATGACGGGGGAAGCCGATGATCGAAAGGTCAGATTACTGTGATTGAAGCGTTAATCTACCAAATCCGTCGAAGGGGATCAACCCTTATTCATACCGGCCCGACCGGGGATCACGGCGCCCAGGACGACCGACCGCGAGGCGCCGGAAACGTGGGGCAAGTTGCCCGCACGACCCTCCAGGGTCTCGTACGCCAGCACGCCGAAGGCCACGGCCTCCTTGGCATCGGAGGGAACGCCAAGGGTGTCGACTCGCAGAAGGTCGACCTCGTCGAGTGCGTTTCCGAGTATGTCCATCAGCACCGGGTTGTCTGCACCCCCGCCGCTAACCGCCACCTCCCGCACCTCGCATTGGGGCTTCACGAACCGGCACACGGCATCCGCGATGCTCCCGGCCGTGAACGCCGTCGCCGTCCGCACCAGGTCCGGGCCAGGCAGACCTCGCCAGTCCCGAAGCACCCGATCGACCAGCGACCGGCCGAACGACTCCCGACCCGTGGACTTCGGCGGGGCCTCCACGAGGAAGGGGTGTGCCATCAGCTCTTCCAGCAGCGGCTCGCACACCGTGCCCCGGCGTGCCATCGAGCCGTCAACATCGAAGCGCCTCTCGCCGTCGGTTAGCGCCGCCACCAGGCCGTCGATCGGCATGTTGCCCGGCCCCGTGTCGAAAGCGAACACGTCGGAGGACTCGCAACCGCGCGGGAGCACCGTCACGTTGGCGATTCCGCCGATGTTGAGCATCACGCGCCCGACCCGCTGCGATCGGAACAGGAGGAAATCCACCAGGGGTACCAGCGGGGCCCCCTGCCCGCCCGCCGCCACATCGCGCGCCCGGAAATCGGCCACGGTCGTCAGGCCCGTCCTCTCGGCGATGACGGAGGGATCTCCGATCTGTAGCGTGGATCGCACCGACACCCCGAACGCCTCGTAGGGCTCCGGCAGATGGTGGACGGTCTGCCCGTGCGACCCAACGGCGTCGACTTCGGACAGCGGGATCCCGGCCTCTTCGCACACATCCAGCGCGGCCTTCGCGAACCACTCGCCGAGGACGGCGTGCATCCGGCAGACGCGATCCACACTCCCGGTCGCCGGATCACTCAACCCGAGGATCTCCTGCCGGAGATCCTCGGGGAACGGCGTGAAACCGAACCCCAGGAGCCTCACCTCGGAGCGACTCCCGTCTCCGGAGACCTCAACCAGCGCCGCGTCGATCCCGTCGACGGAGGTGCCCGACATCAAACCAATGATCCTACGTTTGCGCGCCACGCGAAGGCCACTCCTGTTCCTGCAAATCCTGTCAATACAGCAAGTACGGCCTCCTGCGTTCACGGAAAGTGTCGATGTCGCCCGTCCATCCGCTGATGATCTCCCCCGCCGGGATCCCCTCATCCAGGGCACGCCTTACCCGGTCCGTGCCCATTAAACGGTCGAAATGGCAAACCGTTGCGCCCGATGGGATGCGCCAGGCGAAAGGGCCCGGGTAGCGGCCGCGGATCGCGGACAGCATCGTCATACCCGCCTCGACGGCCGGAAACCGACGCGGCTCTCTCACGTGGACCTGCACCCCGCCGCACCGCTCGCCGGCGTGCTTGCTCTCCGCGGGCGTGAACCAGGCCGGTCGGAAGATCGCGCCCGGAAGTGCCGCGGCATTGAGGGTGTCGGCCAGCCAGTCGGACTCGATGTATGGGGCGCCGACGAGCTCGAAGGGGTTCGGCGTCCCCCGCCCCTCCGAGACGTTCGTGCCCTCGAACAGGCAGGTTCCCGGGTAGACCTCCACGGCTTCCGGCGAGGGGATGTTGGGCGATGGGGGAACCCACGGCAACCCCGTCTCACGGAACTGCATCTCCCTCCGCCACCCCTCGATTCCGACAACGGTCAGGTCGGCCCCCAGGCCGAACTCGCCATTGCAGTATCCGGCCAGCTCGCCGGCCGTCATCCCGTGGCGGAGGAGTATGGGATATCCGCCCACAAAGGAGGTGAAGTCCGGGTCGAGCAGGTTGCCTTCCAGGACGTCGCCCCCGATCGGGTTGGGCCGGTCCAGGACCACGAAGGGAATCCCCGACTCCCCGCAGGCCTCCATCGCGTAGGCCATCGTGGTGATGAAGGTGTAGAACCGGGCCCCCACGTCCTGGATGTCGAACAGCATCACGTCCACGCCCTCGAGCATCTCGGGCGTGGGCCGCCGCACCTCGCCGTACAGGCTGTGGACCGGAACCGCCCCCTGCTGACTGGCCCCCACGGCCTTGCCGTCGGCCACGTCCCCCGAGATCCCGTGCTCGGGTCCGAAGAGGGCCGTCAGCACGACACCGTCGCGCTCCCGCAGACGCCTGGCCGTCAGCACCAGCTGCGAGTCGGCCCCCGATGCATTGGTGATCAGACCCACGCGCTTCCCGTGTACGAGGTCGATTTGGTCGCGGAAGAGAACCTCGTTTCCCAGTATCACCCGGTTCATATACGTCGTTCCATCCCTATTCATCCGCCACGGCTCCGGCCTCCGGCGCCGATGTTCGATCCACGCGCCTGACGATGAACAGGACCCCGCCTGCCAGGCTGGCCACGATGAAGGACACGTAGCCCAGGAACATTACCGCCACCGCGGAGGTAGCCGACATGCCCGCGCGCCCGAACAGCAGCACCCCCATGTTCTCGCGAACACCGATTCCCCCGAAGGAGATGGGAATCGCGGACGCGATGGCGATCAGAGGGATGAACACCACGTAGTAACGGAAGGCCACCTCCTGGCCCAGGGCCTCCCCGGCTGCATAGAAGAGGCCGATCCGACAGAGCTGGACCCCGACGGCGAAGGCGCCGACCCGCGCCAGAACGCCGTAGGCGTGCCGGTAGAGACCAAAGGCCTCGCGCACGGCCCTGAGGAAACCGCCCACCCGCGCGGGCAGGACGCGTTCCACTCCCGTCAGGATCACGCCGCTCAGCCGGCGGCTGAAGCCGAAGCAGAGCACGCCCAGCAACCCGAGACTCAGACCCAGAATGGGCGCCCACACCGCTGCCCCCCACGCCTCGGGCGTGAAGGGATAGGTGAGCACCGCGAAACAGATGAGGACGAACAGCCCGATGAACCGGTCCAGGAACGTGGCCGCGAAGCCCGCAAGTCCTTTGCCGGTCATCCGGTTCAGGTCGTAGACCCGGACCACGTCGCCACCGATATTGCTGACCAGGAAGTTGTTGAAGAATACGCCCACGAAGTAGAGCGAGACCACCTGTTTCGCAGGAAGATCGATTCCCTGCCTCATCAGCAGCTCGCGCCACTGGAAGGCCCCCAGCAGGTTGCTCAGCAGGAAGAGGCCCACCGCCGCGGCCCATGGGCCGACACGAACCGAGAGAAGGGACGATCGGAGCTCCTGCCACTCCACACGGTACAGGAAGAGGACGACCAGCCCCCCCGTGATGGCGGCCTTGAGCAGGATGACGAGGATACGCTTCAACGCGGCAGCTCCCCACGCCGGGTGGCGCGCAGCAGCGATGACGCCGTCCGAATGCCGCGGATGAAGTAGGCGTACACGATCGACCCCCTATACATCTGTCGAGAAATCACGGCATCCGGTACCGCTCGGGACCTCTGGGCCTCGCGCCTCCGCCTGAGGACCTCCAGTGGATGGGTCAGCACCCACAGGAGACCGGCCAGCGCGGCCACCGGGTGCTTCCAATCCCCCCGCAGGACGCCCAGCGCAACCGTGGCCATTTCGAACACGGCCCGGGCCGGGAACGCCCAGATCAGCCGCTCGGCCGACAGGTTCTTGAGCACCATCACCAGCTGGTTCCGGTGGTTGCAGTAGGCCTTCTTGTAGCTCTCGGCCTCCAGCGACCAGCCGCCGTAGTGGTACACGGTCGATCGGGGGACGGACACGATCCGATAGCCCGCAAGATGCATCCGCCAGCAGAGGTCGATCTCCTCGTTGTGCATATAGAAGGCCTCATCCATCAGGCCCGTTCGCTCCAGGCACGACATCCGCACGAGCATAGCGCCGCCAACCGCCCAGAATATATCGCGATGCGCATCGTATTGTCCGTGATCCTGCTCAACATGCTCGAACATCCTGCCCAGGCAGAAGGTGTATCCCAGCGTATCGATCATTCCCCCCGCCGCACCGCCGTAGTCGAAGCGGGTCCTGTCCCTGAGAGACAGGACCTTGGGTTGGCAGACGCCGATCCGCCGGTCGCCTTCGGCCGCATCAAGAAGCGGAGGCAGCCATCCCTCGGCCACCTCCACGTCGTTGTTCAGGAGCATGGCGTAGCGGCCCTCTGCCACCTCCATCCCCCGGTTGCAGCCGGCCCCCATCCCCCGTCCCCCACCGACCTTCACGATCCGGATCTCCGGGAACCGCTCCCGCGCGCGTCCCAGGCTGCCGTCGTCGTAGGGCTGGTCGTTGGCGACGATGACCTCGAACTCGACGCCCCTCGTCCGTTCGTACACGGTTTCGAGGCACGTGGACAGGACGTCCCCCAGCCAATGGGGGATCACGATGGAGACCACGGGCTCAGCCATAGGCAGAAGGGTCCATCAGTGAGGTCCGGCGATCCTCCCGGGACATCATCATCGGCTCAAGGAGGGCTCCCATCTCCCCCCGAATCCGGCTTCGTCGCCGCGGTTTCATCCGCGGCCATGCGTTGGCGGATGATGTCGATCGCGCTCCGAACCTCGGGGTCGTCGGGAGTCAGCTCCGCCAGGGCCGTGAGATCCTCCAGGGCTCCCTCGAACCTCCCCAACCGCTCGCGGGACACCGCCCGGTTAAACAGGGAGATCCGGGGGTCCATGTTCACCTCGAGCATGACCGTGTAGACAGCCTCCGCCCTTTCGTAGGCCTTGAAGCTCATCAGCATCTCGGCGGCCGATCCCCGCTGGGCCGTTCCGTCGGCCGATGGGACGGCCAGGGCACGGTCCACGAGCCTGAGCGCATCATCGATCGCACCGAGCCGGTGGGTCTGCGTGGCAAGAAGCAAGAGGCCTTCCCACGACTCGGGCGGCACCGCGTTCTCTTCGCTGAACCGCATCAGCGACAGGGCCTCGTCGGTCCGGCCCTCGATCCGGTAGGCCTCCGCCACCTGGAGAAAGGCCGCCAGGTAGTTCACGAGCAGGCTGATCGTATTT
>JASLMQ010000887.1 GCA_030746455.1 Candidatus Latescibacterota bacterium | reverse complement strand
ATGGGCCGGTGGTGATGGAGATAGAGCGCGACGACCCCTGGCCGGCTCGGCTCCGTGAGGGCGCGGAGCGGGTGGACGCGTTCACGGTGCGGTACACCGGCGAGACCTTCTGGCAGGTCTTCCATCACAGCACCTACGGGAAGCCGGACCTGCCGCTCCCTGATTAGGAGACGATCCCAATGGCAGCCACTATTAAGCCGTTGTTCCGCGCACCGTACTCGACCCCCAACGGCCTGCAAGTGACCGAAGAGGGATTGTGGGTTGCGGATCAGCTGACCGACCGCGTAGCGCTGGTCGAGATCGCGAAGCCGAACGAATACGGGGTCACCCGTATCCTCAAGGAGATCCCCACGGAGTCGTCGAACACCAGCGGGCTGGCTTGGGGAGAGGGATCGCTCTGGCTGGCTGCGAACGGGCCGGGAAGCCGGTGGCGCCCGGCGCGTGAGACCGACGCGACATCGGGCGAGATCCTCCAGGTGGATCCGGAGACAGGGCAGACGCTGAGACGGCTGCCGCTCCCGGGCGGCGGGGGCACGCACGGGGTTGAAGTCGACCGCTTCGAGGAGGGTACCCTCTGGCTGACCACCCTGAAGGATCAGACGCTCACGCAGATCCGCGTCTCGGACGGTTCGATCCGGCGCGTGGTGCCCCTTCCCCATACACGCGCCCACGGCGTGGTCCGGGTTGAGGATGGCATCTGGGTCGTGCACACGGCAGACCGAGTGATCGTGATGCTCGACGCGGATACGGGAGGGGAGCTGGGTCGGATCGAGGTCCCCGAGCCCCATCCGGAGCCCCACGGCCTGAGCGCCCACGGGGACGCCTTACTGTATTGCGATGCCGCCTCAGGCTGGGTGGTGAAGGTTGAATCCGGACAATGAGCCGAAGACTATGAGCGAAGGAAGCGAATCCAGGGAAGAGCTGCTCGAGGCCACGGAGGATCTACGCCGCCGGCTGGCAGAGGCCGAGGCGCGTGAGAGACGCCTCCTCGAGCGTATCGCCGAGCTTGAAGCCGAGGGGGCATCGGCAAAGGGAGACCCAATTCACGGTCAGGGGTCGGAGCTGGAGATCGTCCGCCTGGAGCGACTGGAAGCGCTCGGTGACATGGCAAGGGGTGTTGCCCACAACTTCAACAACATCCTGGTGGGGGTGCTGGGATACGCCCAGCTCATCGAAACGCAGAGCCAAGATCCCCAGACCGTCGAGAATGCCAGTGAGATCGCGGCGAGTGCCCTTCGGGCCAAGGAGCTCGTACGGAGGTTGAACCTCTCCGTCGGTCGAGCGGCAGACACGCCCGCGCAGTTGGTGGACGACCTCAATGGCATCGTGTTGGATGCCGTTGAGGCCACACGGCCCAAGTGGGTGAACGAGGCGAGGTCCAGAGGCGTCTCAGTTGCCGTTCGGACCCACCTTGGGGAGGTGCCGCCGGTGACAGGACACGTCGTAGGGCTTCACCAGATTCTGGTCCATCTGATCACCAACGCGGTGGACGCCATGCCCGAGGGAGGGGCGATCACCATCTCGACCCATGTGTCGGGAGATCGCGTCGCGCTCGAGGTGAGCGATACCGGGGTGGGGATGGACGCTCAGCGGCGTCAGCGGATTTTCGAACCGTTCTACACGACGAAGCACGACGTGGGCAGCGGGCTCGGGCTGTCGATGGTCTACCGGACCGTCCTGGCGTGGGACGGCCGGATCGAGGTCGACAGCGCACCGGGCCAGGGATCCACGTTCAAGATCCAGCTGCCAACCTGGGTCGGCGAGGCTTCGGTGGAGGTCGAGCAGCCAGCGCCGCCTACCGCAGAGGGCGGACGCGTGCTGGTCATCGACGACGAGAAGACCATCCACCTGGTGCTGAAGCAGGCGCTGAGGCGCCATGCGGTGAGCGTCTTCACAAGCGGCGATGACGCGCTTCGGGCGTTGGAGAAAGACGAGTACGATGTCGCCCTTATCGACCTGGGACTTCCGGGGATCTCCGGGGATGAGGTCGCACTGCGGATCAAGGAACGCGACGCGCGGGTGGTTACGGTGTTATGCACGGGTTGGGATCTGCCGGCGGGAGACCCCAGGCTGTCTGCGTTCGAGCTTCAGGTGAACAAACCCTTCAGGATCGCTGAGATCCAGAAGACCGTGGACCGGGCGCTGGCGATGAGACGGGACGGGGAAGGATAGGCGAGATAGGAGCCCCAACGGAAAGGTGTGACGTGAGCGGCCGCGATCGGGTTGTTGTCGGAGTGGACGTGGGAACGGGAAGCGTGCGTGCGGGGGTCTTCACGCTCGACGGGTCGATGCTTGGCTCGGCATCTTCGCCGATCCGCGAGAACCACCCGAAGCCCGATTATTACGAACAGTCCTCGGCCGACATCTGGGAGCAGACGGGGCGCGTCGTCCGGCAAGCCGTCGGAGAGGCCGGCGTTTCAGGTGACGCGGTGGTGGGGATGAGCTACGACGCGACGTGTTCTCTGGTCGCACTCGACGCGGACGACGGGCCGGTCTCGGTGTCCGAGCAAGGCGATGCCCAGTGGAACATCATCGTGTGGCGCGACCACCGTGCGATCGACCAGGTGAACCGCATCAATGCCGGAGGGTACGACGTTCTCAAGTACGTGGGGGGCGTGATGTCTCCCGAACAGGAGCCTCCGAAGCTGCTGTGGATCAAAGAAGATCTCCCAGAGGCGTGGGAGAAGACGGGCAAGTTCTTCGATCTGGCAGACTTCATGACCTATCAGTCGACCGGTCGGGACCTGCGGAGCCTTTGCACGAACGTGTGCAAGTGGACCTACTTGGGTCACGAATCCCGGTGGGACCGGAGCTTCTTCGAGGCGGTCGGACTGGAGGACCTGTTCGACGGCGGGCGCGTGACCGACGATGTGGTGCCGATGGGTACGCCGGTCGGCTCCCTGACTCCAGACGCGGCCGAGCACCTGGGTCTCACCTCGAATACAGTGGTCGGTGTGGGCATCATCGACGCACACGCGGGCGGCATCGGTGTGGGGGTGGACCCCTCGATCCTGGCGCTGATCGGAGGCACATCATCGTGCCATATGGCGGTGTCCGAGGAGGCCCGGTTCATCAGCGGTGTGTGGGGACCGTATTTCAGCGCGATGATCCCCGATCTGTGGCTCAGTGAGGGCGGGCAGAGCGCGACCGGAGCCCTGCTCGATCACACCATCGAGCGGTTCGGCGCCATCAAGGAGGGTGAAGAGATCCGACACGTGCTGACCGGGCGCGACATGAATGATCTCTACGGGGAGCTGAACGCCCACATCTCTGAGCTCGGGGTGGGGCCCGAGTGGACACGGGGGATCCACATTCTGCCCTACCACCACGGGAATCGGTCGCCCAATGCGGATCCAAACGCCCGCGGCATCGTGGATGGCCTGACGCTCGACATGTCGTACGACGTGCTGGCCCGGCTCTACCATGCGACGATCCAGGCGGTGGCCTACGGCACGCGGCACATAATCGACGCGATGGAGGAGACGGGCTACCGGATCGAGCAGATCAACGCGTGCGGGGGCGGCACCAAGAATGCCCTGTGGATCCAGGAGCACGCCGACGCCGCACAGCGGCCGATCCATCTGCCCAAGGAGCCGGAGGCCGTGCTGCTGGGGTCGGCCATCCTGGGCGCGGTGGCCGCCGGGGTCTATGGGTCCATACCCGAGGCGATGGAGGCCATGTGCCACGCCGGGGAGGTGGTGGAGCCGAATGCGAAGACGGCGGAGTACCACGAATGGAAGTACCGGCACCAGCTGGCCATGTACGAACAACAGGTCCAGAGGCGTTCGGAAGATCAGGAAGGGCATAGATGAAGCACAAGGTCCTATCGACAACGGGGTCGACGCGGGGTACCGCGTACACCATGAGCAACAAGATCCTGACCCACGAGGGCAAGACGCACGCCGTGTGGCTAGACCAGATCAGCAAGAGCACTATCAGGACCTATCACCACAAGACGAGGCGATGGGGTCAGCCGGTCCACATCGGTACGGGGGATGACAACCACGCGGGGCCCGCACTCGCGATGGACAGCAAGGGCTATCTGCACGTGGTGTACGGCCCGCACCACAATCCGATCCAGCATGCCGTGAGCAAACGGCCGAACACGAGCACGGCGTGGGTGCAGCAGGAACCGTTCGGCGGCCGATGCGCAACCTATCCCAGCCTGGTGTGCGACTCGGAAGACACGCTTCACGCATGCTACCGTGGCGCGATCGAGGAGGAAATTCCGCGATCTCTGATCTATCAACGTAAGCCGAAGGATGGCGAGTGGTCCACGCCGGTCCAGTTGGTTGATCCCCAGGGACTCCGGGCGTATACGCAGTTCACAAATGCCCTGCACCTGGGTTCCGATGGGACCCTCTACCTGGTCTACCATATCGTTCGAGCCACGGAGCAGGACAGTCGTGATACGAAGGGACGGGGTTTCGGCGCGATGCGGTCGCGAGACGGCGGTGTGACCTGGGAGACGATGTCGGGCGAGCAGCTGTCCCTGCCGACTACGCCCGACTCCCCCTGCGTCATCGAGTTCGACGAATCGCTGAACGTGCGTATGGGGAGCGCCGCCTGCGTCGGAGGGTCCCTCGCCTTCACGCTGAATCGACGCGAGGGCGCTCACCCGGAGACATTCCTCT
>JASLMQ010000886.1 GCA_030746455.1 Candidatus Latescibacterota bacterium | reverse complement strand
AATGGCCCGACGACGCCTGAAGAAGCTCAGGGGTTGATCTGGTGTTTGGGGGACGCCACGTGCCATTGTGGCCATCGGCCGGTTGTCCCGTCTGCCGTTTGCCTTCTGCCGGCATCTGGAATCCATCCAATAGGTCTCGTGTCCCTCAAGAAGGGCCTTGCTATGATCCTCTCCATCGACCAGGGAACCACTGGCACCAGGGCCATCGTCTTCGACCGGGATGGCGGCATCGTCACCCAGGCCTACGCCGAGTTCCCCCAGCACTACCCGAAGCCCGGTTGGGTCTCCCACAATCCGGTCGAGATCTGGGACTCCACCTGCGCAGTCGTCGGCCAGGCCCTCGGCGACCTGGGCGCCAGGGGTGGAGGGATCGCCGGCATCGGCATCACCAACCAGCGTGAAACGACCGTCATCTGGGACCGCGCGACAGGCGAGCCCGTCCACGACGCCATCGTCTGGCAATGCCGTCGGACCGCCGATCTGTGCCGCCGCTATAGGGAGCAGGGCCTCAGCGATGTCGTTGCAGAGAAGACCGGCCTCATCATCGATCCCTACTTCTCGGCCACCAAGATCGTCTGGCTCCTCGAGAACGTAGAAGGCCTCCGCTCCCGCGCTGAGAGCGGCGAGGTCTGCTTCGGCACCGTCGACACCTACCTCCTCTACAGGTTGACCTGCGGAGCCGTCCACGCGACGGACCTCACCAATGCCTCGCGCACCATGTGCCTTAACATCCACACCCGCCAGTGGGATCCTGAGCTTCTCGACGCCTTCGGCGTCCCCGAGGCCATCCTTCCCGCAGTGCACCCGTCCGCCTTCGACTTCGGCACGACCGCCGGTACGGAACTCCCCGTTCCGGCCGGGATCCCCATCGCCGGGATCGCGGGCGACCAGCAGTCGGCCCTCTTCGGCCAGCGTGGGGTGGCCGCGGGCGACCTGAAGAACACCTATGGAACCGGCTGCTTCGCCCTCTTCCACACCGGCCCCGAAACCGTTGCCTCTCAAAACGGCCTCCTCACCACACTGGCTTGCGATCCCGAGGTGGGGGCCGCATGTGCGCTCGAAGGATCCGTCTTCAGCGCCGGCGCCGCTGTCCAATGGCTCCGCGACGGACTCGGCATCATCCGCCAGGCCGACGAGACCGAGGCCCTCGCCTCCTCGGTCGAAGACACCGGCGACATCTATCTCGTGCCCGCCTTCACAGGGCTGGGCTCCCCCCACTGGGACCCCGACGCCCGCGGCACCCTCGTCGGCATCACGCGTGGAACGGAGCGCGCGCACCTCGTGCGCGCTGCCCTCGAATCCATCGCCTACCAGACCGCGGACCTCGTCGACGCCATGGCCGCCGACGCCGGCCGGCCCGTCATCGAGCTCCGCGTCGATGGCGGCGCCGTCGTCAACGACTTCCTCATGCAGTTCCAGGCCGACATACTTGGCGCCCCTGTTGTCCGTCCCCGCTGCACTGAGACCACCGCCCTAGGAGCGGCCATGCTCGCCGGATTGCGCAGCGGCTTCTGGAAGGACCCGGAAGCCCTCGCCGGCATCAACCCCCCCGAGCGCGTTTTCGAGCCCGCCATGTCCGATGACCGCCGCCAGAACCTCCTCGCCGGCTGGCACCGCGCCGTCGCAACCGCTCGATCTCACGCCCGGTCCCATTGACGTACGGGCGCACGGCGGCTTGCATCCGTGGCCCGTGGTTCCTTCCACCGTACACAACAACGCCGGGACGGATAACAATCCGTCCCGGCGCTCTGTTTCACCAATTCCTCTGCGTACTACCCCAGCAGATCGATCCTTCCGCCCACGCCCTCCTGCCGCCCGGCATTCACCTGCCGCATGGTGTTGGCCAGCAGGCCCATACTCACCCGCCCCTGCGTCTGCGACCCACCCGACGCGCTGCGGTTAGCCGGAAGCGGCCCACCAGGCGATGCCGAGTTCCGCATCAGCTGGCTTGGGCTCAGATCGATATTCGACACCCGCATCATACCACACCTCCAAGGAAGAGATCGGGGGCCTTCCCTCCTTGGCTACCGATGGTCAATCCCTGACCCAGACCTATATATAATAAGGAACACCGGCTTGCGACACAAGCTCCTTTTGCGTTGAGTGGCGTTGACCCGGATCTGTCTCCGGCTCTCTTTCGCGCCTGGAGCCCGCCTCGGACTTGATCCGGGGCGTCTTTCGTAGTGCCAGGTTCTGACGTTTCGAGGTCAACCCCTACCAGTACTCGTCCAGATCCACCAGGTCCGAAACATCGAGCGCGCACACCTGCGAGAAGCCGTCCACCAGCTCGGTGTAGAACACCCGGTCCCGTTGCGGCGACAGGAAGGGATGCGCGTGGAACCGCTGCCCGAACGGAATCGACGGCAGCCGGCGCAGAAGATTGAGCCGGAATCGGTCGGGGTCGTGCGGGTGGTGGACCGAGACCAGCTCATGCGACGCCCCCATGTTCTCGAAGAAGAGGAACCGCCCCTCCGGGTCGTAGCCTGTGTGCACGTAGTCCACCTCCGGAAGACGGACCTCCTCGTGGCTGTCCCGGTCCGGATCGTACCGCCCGAACCAGACCGTCCGCTTGCTTCCTTCGCAGAGATTGGCCTCGTAGAACACCCCCCGCTGGGTCACCACCTGGTGGCAGATCGTCCCGTTCTCGTCCCGCGGACGCAGCACCCGGACCCCGGTTCCGTCCAGGTTCACCGTCCACATCCCCGAATCGTCCTTCGGATGGTTGACCAGCAGGCGATCGTCGCCGAGAAAGAACACGTGGTGGACGTGGTAGTCCAGCGCGATCACATCGCGGTAGGCCCCGGTATCCGTGTCGATGATGCCGATCGTCGTCGGCAGGCCATTGCGCCAGGCGTTGTGATGGGCACCCCAGCTGAACTGCTTCATGTTGAGACGCGCTTCGCGGTCCGCCATCGCCCGGGTGAAACGCGCGCGGTCGGCGTGGATGAACGCAAAGTGTCGGCCATCCGGGGAGAAGCCCGCCTGGCCCACGGGAATGCGACCCGGGATGCGGTGGACGACCCGGTTCTCCAGCGTGTCCAGATGGGTGCAGCGTATCTCCTCGTCCTGGAAGGAGTAGACCTCGCGCCGCGCCCCGTTAAGCGCACTCAGGTGGTTGTAGATCCCCCGCAACCGGTACTCGCACCACACCCCCCATCCCGAGTCCTGGGTGCGCCCGTCGGTCAGCTGCACCATCTCGCCCGACTGCAGATCCATCACGTACAGTTGCACCCAGCCCGATCGCTCGCTGTGGAAGACGAGGGCCCGTCCGTCTGGCGTGTGGCTCGGGACAAAGTAGTAAAGCGGGTAGCTGTTCGCCCGTGCAGTCGTCAGCCGCTGAACGATCCTGCCCGTCTCCTCGTCCTCGGACGTTTCCCACTCCGCCGGGTACCGCTCCCCAATCCCCATACCTCCCCTCCATCAACCTTTCGCGCTTTTCGCGTCTTTCGTAGTTCCGGTTCTGCCTTTCAGGAGAAGCCATTACTCATCCGTCACGCACCCCTCCGAGGCCGACTTCACCGCCTTGATGTACTTGTAGAGCGTCCCCTGTGTCGCCTTGTACGCCGGCGCCGTCCACGCCCTCCTTCGTTCCTCGAGCTCGCCATCCGTCAGCGCCGCCGAGAGCTCGTTCTTCACCGCATCGATCGTGATCCCGTCGCCATCCCTCAGCAGCGCGATCGAACCGCCCTCCTGGGCCTCCGGCGTGATGTGCCCAACAACGAACCCGTGCGAGCCGCCGGAGAACCGTCCGTCGGTGATCAGCGCCACGTCTCCGCCCAGACCCGCGCCCATGATGGCCGAGGTGGGCGTCAGCATCTCCGGCATCCCGGGACCGCCCTTGGGTCCCTCGTACCGGATCACCACAACGCATCCCCTATCGATCGCCTTCTGCTCCACCGCCGCAAGCATATCCTCTTCACAGTCGAAAACCTTCGCTGGCCCGGAGAAGGAAAGGCCCTCCTTTCCCGTGATCTTCGCCACCGCCCCCTCGGGTGCCAGATTGCCCTTCAGGATCCGGAGATGGCCCGTGTCCTTGATCGGATCCTCCACCGGATGGAGCACATCCTGCCCTTCCGAGAGCCCGGGCACGTCCTCCAGGTTCTCGGCGAGCGTCTTGCCCGTCACCGTCATGCACCCGCCGTCGACGAAGCCCTTCTCAAGCAGGTACTTCATCACCGCTGGTGTCCCGCCGGCCCGGTGCAGGTCCTCCATCACATACTGTCCACTCGGCTTCAAGTCCGCCAGGTAAGGCACGCGGTCGCTCACCGCCTGGAAGTCGTCGATCGTCAGCGCCACGCCCACCGACCGTGCGATGGCGATCAGGTGCAGCACCGCGTTCGTCGACCCGCCCAGCGCCATCACCACGGCCATCGCGTTCTCGAATGAGGCCCGCGTCATAATGTCCCGTGGCTTGAGGTCCTTCTCCATCAGGTTCCAGA
>JASLMQ010000885.1 GCA_030746455.1 Candidatus Latescibacterota bacterium | reverse complement strand
GCAGGCGATCTGGAGGTCAAAATCGGGGGTGAGACGGAGACGCTCTTGCTGCCGAACGAGTCGCCAAGCCATGTGCCCGTGGTTACCCACTTCGTAGAGTGCATACGAGGGGGCAGGCCGAACGCGGTGCCGGGCGCGGAGGGCGTGAAGGCGACGAGGATGATCCTGGCCGCCCAGGAGTCGGCACGGTCGAAGCAAGTGGTTCGCGTTGGATGACGCGATTTCGGCGGGCGCTGGGGCTGGGGCTGATCCGCCGACAGCGGTCACCACGGAAGACATCCCGGATGCAGCCAATCCACTACTTGAGTATCACCGTGATTCCGTCCGGGACAGGCTCCAGACACGAAAGAGGCGTGAGGGCTGGGGGCATCCTCGGCCCTCGACGGCCACGTCGAGGCTGACGAGGGTGTCCCGGTCATCTCAGGAGCCTGGTGAGGGGCAGCAGGCGCCCCGCCCCGCGAGGGGCGGGAGCGGACCGGCACCCGACGTACCCGGGGCAGGCAGGGGCTCCGTACTGCCACCGGGGCAGATTCCCCAACCTTCTTCTATCCGGGTCCTCCATAGGCTGGAGGGCCCTTTTCAGTTGACTTTACGCACCCCATCGTTTATATACTCAAACCTGCGTTTGGTACATATTGCATTCGACTCATTCGCGCGTGGCGGAGGGCGCCGGCATGGCTACATTGGATACCTGGCGGGAGTTCGGGAAGAGCGAGATCACGCACAGCGTGGCTCACCACCTGGCGGCGATCCACGACCTGAGGGAGCGGCAGGGCTACGCGCGCGTCTCCGACGTGGCGGAACACCTTGCGATCACCAAGGGAAGCGTCTCGCTTACACTGAAGGCCCTGAAGGAGAAGGGCTACGTCGAGGAGGACCGGAACAAGTTCCTGAGCCTTTCGGAGAAGAGCCACCAGATCGTCCACAGGGTCCTCGCAAAGCGGGAGATCGTGAAGCGGTTCCTGACCGAGGTGCTGCGCGTGGATGACGAGCAGGCGGAGATCGATGCGTGCAAGGTGGAGCACCTGCTGAGCGTGGAGTCGGGCGAGAGTCTGCTGCACTTCGTGGACTTCCTGCTGTCGGATGCGCCGGCCTCCCAAGAGTTCCGCAAGCGGTTCTGGACCGAGGATCGGCCGCGGCCGGAGCTGGAGGAGATCCTGGGAGACAGCGTCGATCCGAAATCGCCTAGCTGATGGGTATCTGCGGAAATCGAGGAACTACGAAATGCGTCCCGGCTGTTGTGGACAACCTGTAGCAGTCGCATCGTTGCAGTCGGCCGGGACAGGCTTCAGACGCGAAAGATGACACCTGTGGGCTGAAGGTGGCCCGGCACGGGACGAGGTGGGATATGGTTCAGAGGGTATCGCTGGCCGACATGGAGACGGGTGAGAGCGGGAAGGTGTCCGAGGTCCTGGGTGGGCGGGGTGTGACGGACCGGCTGCAGGCGCTGGGCCTGAGGCCCGGGATCACGATCACGAAGACCGGCGCCGTTTCGTCGCGTGGCCCGGTGGTCGCGCGGGTGGGGAGCACCCAGGTCTCCGTCGGCTTCGGGATTTCGTACAAGATCCTGGTCGAGGTGGACCGATGAAGAAGATCCTGCTTATGGGAAACCCGAACGTGGGCAAGAGCGCCATCTTCTCACGTCTCACGGGCATCCGGATCGCGGTGTCGAACTACCCGGGTACGACCGTGGAGTTCACGCAGGGGTCGATGATGGTTGGTGAGGATCGGGCGCTGCTGATCGATGTGCCGGGGTCGTACGGCCTGGAGGCGATCTCCAAGGCCGAGGAGATTGCGGTCGACATGCTCGAGCAGGGAGACGTCCTCATCAACGTGGTGGACGCGACCAACCTGGAGCGGAATCTGCACCTCACGCTGCACCTCCTCGAGCAGGACATCCCTACCCTTGTGGCCGTCAACATTTGGGACGACGCCCAGCGCAAGGGCATCTCGATCGACACGGAAAGACTGGAGCGGGAACTCGGGGTCCCGGTGATACCGACGGTCGGGATTTCGGGAGAGGGGATCAGGGACCTGGTGTCGCGGATCCCCGAGGCGGCAAACCCGGCCGTCGTGGAGCGGACCGAGGAAGACCGTTGGACCGAGGTGGGCCGGATCGTGGACGCAGTCCAGTCCCTGGAGCACCGGCACCCCACGGGCCTCGAGATGCTGGGTGACGCATCCGTACAGCCCGTGACGGGCATCCCGATTGCCCTCCTGATTCTTCTCGCCGCCTTCGTTGTAGTCCGGCAGGTTGGGGAGGGGGTCATCGGATACGTGATGGAGCCCGTGTTCGAGGTCTTCTGGAAGCCCCTGATGATGCAACTGAGCGCGGTTCTGGGACCGGATAGCTTTCTCCACTCCATCGTGGTTGGCAAGCTGATCGACGGGGACGTCGACTTCGTCCAGTCTTTCGGTATGCTCACGACCGGCCTCTTTGTTCCGCTTGGCATGGTCTTTCCCTACGTGCTGGCGTTCTACATCGCGCTGGGCTTCCTGGAGGACTTCGGCTACCTCCCCCGGCTGGCGGTGCTGCTGGACAACACGCTGCATCGTATGGGGATCCACGGCTGGGCGATCATCCCCACGCTGCTGGGGTTGGGCTGTAACGTTCCGGGCATCATGGCCACGCGGATCCTGGAGAGCCGGCGCGAGCGGCTGATCGCCGCGACGATTATCTCCGTCGGGGTGCCCTGTGCGGCGCTTCAGGCGATGGTGATGGGGCTGCTGGGCGCTCAGGGTATCTTGTACGTTGCGATTGTGTACATAACGCTGTTCGTGGTGTGGCTCATCCTGGGGCGGATCCTGAACAGGCTGCTGACGGGATCGAGCCCCGAGCTGATCATGGAGGTGCCGCCGTACCGCTTGCCGTCACCTGCGGTTCTGGCCCGGAAGCTCTGGATGCGGATGCTGGGCTTCCTGAGGGAGGCGTTGCCGATCGTGCTGATCGGCGTGACCCTGGTAAATGTGCTCTACTTCGCCGGGGTCTTCGATACCGTGGCCAACTTCACGGCACCCGTGATCACCCGAGTTTTCGGTTTACCGAAGGAGGCGGTGGTGGCCATCGCGGTGGGGTTCCTCCGGAAGGACGTCGCGATCGGGATGCTCGGCACGCTGGGCCTCACCGCCTCGCAGCTTGTGGTGGCCGCCACGGTGCTTGCGATGTTCTTCCCGTGCGTGGCGAGCTTCGTGGTCCTCTGGAAGGAACTGGGCGCGGCCGATACGGGGAAGAGCGTCGTGACGATGCTTGTGGTGAGCGTAGTCGTGGGTGGAGTGCTGAACGCGATACTCTGACGCGCAGTGAGCGGTATTCAGCCCGACGTAGGAGGGGTTGGTTTTCCAGAGCGCGGGGGCTGTTCGCGGCGTACCGCCGCTCACGGTGAACTCGGGCACATCCGTGCCTACTTAGTCCCGGCCTCTGGCCGGGACTAAGCACGCCCGCTATGCGGGCGACCGTTCGCATAGCCCCGCGCTCGTTTAGAGAGAACCCGCAATGAAGGCACACGCAGTCGAACATCCCGTCTTCCCGGAGGAAGTCGCGCCGGACGAGATCGCGTCGCTCCAGAAGCAGGTCGCGCCGGTGATGGCATTCGGTCCGGACGAGATCGCCCACTTCATCGTGCCGAGAACGACGTTCTTCAACGTTTCCTGTCCGAACTGCGACGGCGGCACGTGCTCGGATTCTGACCGCTGGATCTGGGAGGTCGACGAGCCGGACCGGATGGCGTGCAAGTTCTGCGGTATGGTCTTCCCCAACGAGGCCTATCCGCTCGACCACGAGACGACGGTGACGGACTCGGCGGGCGTTCCACAGACCTACCGCTACTCGCGGGGTGATGACGGCTACAAGCACTACATGGACATGCGCGTCGAGAACTGTCGAAAGGTCTACATCGAAAGAGCGGTCGGCACACTGGCCGACCTCTATGGCGCAACTGGAGAGGAGCCGTATGCACGGCAAGTCCTGCTGATCCTGAATCGCCTGGCCGAGGTCTATCCGCACTACAGCCCCCATGGCATCGAGAGCTTCGCCACGATGGCGCCGCAGATCCACGACATCCGGATGCTGCCCGAGCCCGATGACGGGCTGCAGCCGGTTCCCGGCCTCGCGCAGGATCTGCCGGACTATGAGGCGCCCTACCCGTACTGCTCGGGGATGCGTGCCGACGGCGGGGACAACTGGTTCTACGCGGAGATGCCGCCGCACCTGGCCGTGGCCTATGACCAGGTTGCCGGCAGCGAGGCGCTGCCCAGGCTGTCGGACGAGCTGGGCGAGGACGTCGGTCAGAGGTTCGAGGTCTTCCTTCGGGCCACGGCCAACTACGCCCGCACGTTTCCGATCTACCTGGGCAACATGGATCCGAGTCTGATTCGAGGACTGGCCACCATAGGGCGCGTGATCGGTGAGCCGGAGTTCGTGCACGACGCCCTGCGGCGGGCGACGATGATTCTGGACCGGCAGTTCTACCCCGACGGCATATGGCGGGAGGGATCCCCATCCTACCACAGCCAGACCGTGTCGGGCCTGCGGAGCTGCCTCGAGGGCCCACTCAAGGGTTACACCGACCCTGACGGCTACGTGAATCCGGAAGACGGGCTGCACATCGAGGACCTCAATGCCGCGCGCGACGTGCCGATGCTCTACGAGTCTATCGACGCGCTGGCCGAGATGCGTCTGCCCGGCGGGCGTCCGCTGCCCATCCACGACACCTGGGCGAGGCCGAGCCAGAGACGTAGGGCCGAGGAATCAGCCGACAAGCCGTTCGGGACGCGGCTGATGTGGGGCTTGGGCCAGGCTATGTTGGGGCTGGGGAGCGGAGAGACCGGGGTGCAGACGAGTCTGCACTTCAGCGGGAGCTACGGCCACGCCCACGCGGACAACCTGGACCTGATGGTCTACGCCAAGGGGCGTGAGCTGATCTCGGACATCGGGTACACCCACACGCTGCTGCGCCCCTTCAGCACAAGCAGCATGGCGCACAATCTGGTGGTGGTCGACGAACGTAGCCAGGAGGGGGCTGACGGGAGGCTTGTGGGATGGGGCGTCTGTGAGGATGTCCTGCGCTTTTGCGAGGCCGCAGCGGAGGCGTCCTATGTAGGTGTCACGAGTGTGTACAGGCGTGCGGTGGCGACGGTGGCTCTGCCCGGCGGCGGGGCCTACGTGGTGGACGTCTTTCGTGTGAAGGGCGGGAGCACGCACGACTGGTTCCTGCACGGCAGCGCCGACGAAGACCAGACGGTGTCGTGCAGCCTGCCGCTGGCACCGATGGACCGGTCGCTGCTCCCCGACGGACGGGCCCTGGACCGCGACGAGCTGGGACCGGGCCAAGGCTGGAATCCCGTGCGTGGCGACGTCAATCTGCTCTACGGTCTGTTCGAGGACCTGAGCTTCGCAGATACCGACGGGGCGTGGACCGCCACCTTCCAGTGTGAAGGGGCAGGTTCGCCCGCCGTGTGGACAACAGTGCTCGACCAGTCTGATACGACTGTCTTGGCCGGCACCGCGCCGTCGATCCGCCGCGCGGAGGAAATGGACGCCGACATCTGGGACTTCACGATGCCGGTGGTGATCGCGCGGCGCACGGGCAGCAACCTCGCGAGCATCTTTGCGGCCGTGCATGAGCCCTACAGCGGCCGTCCTCGGATCCGGGAGGCCCGCCGGCTCGAGCTTGCCGACGGGCCGGCCGACGGGACGGGCATTGTCTGCGAAGGAGACGGCTTCCGCGACTATCACCTTTCCGGCACGGATGCGGATGCTTCGATCCGAGCGGCTGACAGATCCGTTGAGGCGACGGCCCGATACGCCTTCGTGCGAGTGCGGGACGGCGAGGCAGAGCAGATGGCCATGGTCGATGGGACAACGGTCCGGTTCGGCGATATCGATTTGACCGCGCCTCAGGCACCGTCCGGACACGTAACCGCGGTTGAGCGGCTAGATGCCGGAGACCCGCGGGACGCCCTCGTCGTTGATGCGGACGTTGATCCCCGACCGGGCAGGCCGCACGAGCGGGTCATAGTGGAGTTCGGCGACGGGTCGACATACGGGCTTGCCGTTCGGGAGATCGTCCGGGAAAGCGGCAGGTCGGCCATTGTGCTCGCGCACCGTCCGGGCTTCGCCCTGTCCGAGGACGGAGAGACGGCGACGCACACGCACCATCCGCATCGCAGGATGCCCGGGCGACCGAGGTTCCGGTTGCCGAATCTGGTGATGTGGGAGCGCGGGTGCCCGTAGTGTGCCCCACAGGCAGAAGCGACAGCTTGAACCACGAAGGTCACGAAGGTCACGAAGGTCACGAAGATCACGAAGGGCGGGGCGAGACGACCGATGGGAACAGTACCCGACACTGACACCCCGGCACCCGGAGACCCTGGGTGGCTTGGCGAGATCTGTGAGGCGCCGAGAGAGCTCCTGCCCGTCCGGCTGAGCGCAGGCGAGCCGCTCCAGGTCAACGAGATCTTCTACTCCATCGAGGGTGAGGGCCTTCGAGTAGGTCAACCCACAACCTTCGTGCGCCTGTCCCGATGCAACCTGCGGTGTGCGTTTTGCGACACGGACTTCGATCGTCACAAGAAGATGACGGTCGGCGAGATCCTGGCAGCCGTCGGACGCTTCACCGCCCGGTGGGTCTCCCTCACTGGCGGGGAACCGCTGGGGCAGAACATCGTGCCTTTGTGTCGGGAGCTCCGTGCGGCTGAGTACCGGATCCAGGTGGAGACCAACGGCACGCTGGATCCCGATCTGGAGCTGCTCGACCTCATCGACCACTGGACCGTCTCACCCAAGCGCAGACAAATCGCTCCCGGGCTTCGCCGGATCACGGAACTCAAGTACATCGTTGGCGAGACGTTCACGGAGGACGTGGTCGACGAGAGCAGAGCCGAGACGATCTACCTGCAGCCGGAATCGAACCGGCCGGAGCATCTGGAAAAGGCCCTCGAGATCCTGATCGATCACCCGGACTGGCGGCTGTCGTGCCGGATCCACAGGATGCTGGGGCTTCGATAGCGTCCGGGCCGGCCAGGCCACCGGATGCAGCCCTGAAGGGGACTGAGCATGGACACCCTTGCCAACGTCGTGGCGACGCCCCAGCTCTGGGGTACCTTCGAAAGGGTCCGGGACCACCTGATGGACCAGTTCCGGGACGTGCCCTACGTCCCCGGAACCGGACTGGCGCCCGAGGACCTCCAGCAGTTGGTGGGGACCTACCTGAAGAAGCACGGCGACCACCCGAAGGTCCTCCAGAAGGCGAACGTCTATCGAATCGTCGTCACGAACGGGCAGATCCACCTGGACCCGGAAGACTGGTTCGCTGATAAGCTCGATCATGGGGGGCACGTGAAGCGGCTTCGCGACTCGTGGCACCATGAGGCCAAGGAGGGGAGCGTTCGGCAGGAGAGCAGCTGGTTTGGTCGGTTGTCACAGCTGGGCGTGCTCCGTGGGGGCTTCGACATGGGCCATATCTCTCCGGGCTGGGAGAACATGTTCTCCGAAGGCCTGACGGGTCTGGTCGAAAAGGCGCGGCAGGGGCGTCAGGGGACGCCTGAGGGCGATCCACGAGCGGCCTTCTACGAGGCGGTCGAGGTCGTCTGCGGTGCGACGATCGCCCTGTCGGAGCGCTTCGCAGACCTGGCAGAGGCGCTGGTGCACGACCACCCGGAGGACGAGGAGCGGCTGCGCGCCGTGGCAAAGGTCTGCCGGCGGGTGCCGGCCCACAGCCCACGGACCTTCCACGAGGCGCTGCAGTTCGCGTGGCTGATGCACGAGATGATCGAGATGGAGGGGGAGGCCGTCCGCTCCATGGGCCATTTCGACCGGACGATGTATCCGTACTATCGCGCCGACATCGATTCGGGTCGTCTCACCCGCGAGCAGGCCAAGGAGCTGATCAAGTTCCACTGGTTCAGATACCACGCGCACACCCGCGGCGTCCACAACGGGAAGAACTTCGTGTTCGGCGGACAGTACGCGGACGGATCGGTCCTCTGCAATGACCTGACCTATGCAGCACTCGAGGCCTACGAGGAGCTGAACGTCCCCGATCCCAAGCTGTCCGTGCGATTCGTCCCGGACTCGCCGGACCGGCTCTACAAGCGTGTTGCCGACCTGATCCGTCAGGGCCACAACTCGTTCGTGCTGATGAACGACGTGCCGGCCGTGGACGGGCAGGTCAGGCGCGGAAAGGCGCGGCGCGACGCTCGGACCTACCTGCCCATCGGGTGCTACGAGCCCGCAGTGGACGGCAAGGAGGCGGGCTGCACGATGAACCTGGTGATCAACCTGGCCAAGGGCGTCGAGTTCGCGCTCCACGACGGGACGGATCCCCTCAGCGGGGAGCGGGTCGGCCCCAGGACCGGCGATCCGAGGGGTTTCGATTCGTTCGAGGCCCTTTTCGAAGGCTACGCGCGACAGATCGAGTTCCTGGTCTCCCGGTCGGTCGAATACGTCGGTGCTCACGAGGAAGCGTGGCCCGAGATCAACCCGTCACCGTTGATCGCGGCCACCATCGACGACTGCCTGGCGCTGGGCAAGGACATCGGTGAAGGCGGCGCGCACTACAACGCGGTGGGTTGCGTGGGCGTGGCGCTGGCCAACGTGTGCGACTCTCTGCTGGCGGTGAAGCAAGCGGTCTACGAGAAGAAGCGCTACACGATGGACGAGGTCCTGAAGGCCATCGATTGCGACTTCGAAGGCCACGAGTCGATGCGTCAGTATCTTCTGAACCGGGTTCCCAAGTGGGGCAACAACAACCCCGAAGCGGACGATCTCGCCAGGCGTGTTGCCGACCACTACTGCGATTACGTCCACACCTTCACCAATGCTCGGGGAGGACCCGTCCAGGCGGCCCTTTTCACACTGACGTTCCAGTGGACCATGGGTCAGACCACGGGGGCGCTCCCGGACGGGCGTCGTGCGCACGACACGCTGGCGCCCGGCGTGGGAGCGATGTCCGGTCGCGACCTGAACGGCGTGACCGCACTGATGCGGTCGGTGGCCAAGATCGACTTCACCGAGACGCCCAACGGTTCCGTACTGGACGTGATGCTCCATCCGACCTCCGTGCGGGGAGAGGCGGGTCTTGACGCGATGGCGGCGCTGATCAAGACCTTCTTCGCGGAAGGGGGATATGCCGTTCAGTTCAACGTGTGCGATGCCGAGACGCTGCGGGATGCGCAGCTACACCCGGAGCGGCACGCTTCGCTCCAGATCCGGGTGACCGGATGGAGCGTGTTCTTCAACACGCTGTCGAAGTACGAACAGGACCAGTTCATCGCGCGGACCTTCCACGAGATCTGAGACAACATCACCAGGAAGCTGGACCACGAAGAATGCGAAGACCACGAAGGAAGGCATTCAGCCGGACACAGAGATTGCTACGGGCCCGAAGCCATTATCCAGATGCAGAGAAAGGAGTTGCATGGGTCAGATCATCTGTCTCACGTTGCTCGTCGGCGGCTCGATCCTGATCAATGTCGCAATGTCGTCCCCTGCAGCGGCGCAGAGCTTTGCCGTGGACCATCCGGTGATGGACTTCGGGGACGACCGGGAGCGGCTCGAGCGGCGCGTGCGTGCAATTGATGGCGCGACAGAGGAGGAACTGCTCGAGCGGCTCGAGGCCCGGGGACGAAGGAGACGGTCCGGACGTCGCGGGTACCGGTCCGCTGTCGAGGCGGCGATTGGTTTGTGGAAGCTAACCGATGAACCCAGTTACAGGGACCTGGCAACCAGGGCATGTCGTGTCGCCCTGGGCGGCATTCTGGAGGCATCGGACGGGGAATTGCGGGCCCAGATCACTGAGGTGGGACCGCAGGACGAGGCCAACGTGCGGCGGCGCGACGCCTGCTATC
>JASLMQ010000884.1 GCA_030746455.1 Candidatus Latescibacterota bacterium | reverse complement strand
CACATCGTTGCTGTGCAGGATCGTCACCCGAACCGTATCGGATATCTGGGCAGCCGCGGAATCTGAGCGCTCCATTCCAGGCGTTCCATCCGCATCGACGGACACCGGTGCGTCCTGCGCCAGACAACAGGATGCCCCCACTCCAACCGCGAGCGCGACCGTCGCCAGCGCTATACGTAAGTTCCCCATACCTGCTCCCCCCTGGACCCGCCGGGGTAATTCTTCGTAAGGCCCACCGCGGAGATGGTCAAGTCCCCGTTTTCGCGTATTTCGCGCCTTTCGTAGTTCCGGAGCTCCACGGGCGAGTATCAGTCCCACACACACCGGAGACCATCCACATAGTCCAGGAACCGATCAGCGATACCCGCCGACTCCGTGTCTCCGGTATGGATCACCACGCGCCAGCGGACGGCCATCTCCTCGCCCTCGGACAGGTGGTGGTCTGGCTTGAACATCCAGCGGTTCGGCGCGAAGAGCCCGTAGCCTCGCACGTGCCAGGTCGTGGGATACCGGAAGTTCTCCGGGTGGTCGAACACGGCGAAGCCCGCGGTCTCGTCCCCCACGGGGCCGATGTAGTCCATCCAATGGGCCGGCTTCGACCAGCACCCGGTCTCGTCGGTGGCCCCGTAGGAGTTGCGCATGGATCCATCCCCACTCGCATTCATCGAGGGGTTCACCCGTATGCACAGGAAGCCGGCCTCCTTCGTCGCTCCGAGAGTGACCGGTCCGTGCGACGCCTTCAGCGTCAGCGCGATGTCCAGCATCGCCGCATCCCTGGACGTGTCGAACAACCTGTAGCTCCGGTGATCGGTCATCAGCGGGCGATCCCCCTCGTACCACGAGTTTCTGGAGGACCAGATCAGCGACAATGGACCCTTCACGATCTCCAGATGGTCCTGTTCCGTCCGTCCGAAACCCTTCTCGCTCCGCTCGTTCCAGCAGTCCACCCCGTTCACGGCCCCCTGCATGAGCGTGAGGCCCCGCTGCCAGGGATGCTCGCCCTCGCCGTAGGCCGGCATGGGCTCCCGAAGCATGTTCACCCCTCCTGGTGTCAGAATGGGATTGATCACGGGCTTCGGATAGCCATGGCCGTACCGGAAGGTCATCAGCGGCGATCCTGCCAGATCGATCTCAAGGCGACCATCACCCTCTGTGCACGCGATCCCACCGGCAGGTTCCGCCCTGTCGACGGATTCGGCCTTCAGGACGTGCTCCTCCCCGGCCGCCATGGCCGGAAGCACAACGTGGTAGACCGGGGCGGACGGGTCTCGCTCCGCGATAGTAGGGTTACCCCCCTCCGCCCGCAGATGGAGGAGCGTGCTGTCGCAGCCCTCCGGTGCGGGAAAGGAGGCCAGGTGCTCAGGACGCGACCTCGGATTCACAAGCGTCACCTTCATGCCTTCAGCTCCTCTTCATCTTGAGTCTATCCGAACCACTTCAGCAGGGTGTCCCGGGACGAAACCGTCTCCGCGACCGTCTGCAACTCGATCGTGAACGTGTCGCACGGAGTTTCAGCAACCACGGGAAGCAGTGCCTCCCAGGGAAGCAGGCCCTCGCCGAGGTCGCAGTTGGCTGTCCCGTTGTAGTCGTTGAACTGGATCGCACGTACCCGGGGGACCACGATCTTCAGATGATCGACCATCGACCCCCGGCCCTCCCGGCAATAAGCCGAGCGATAGGCATGGGAGCAATCGTACGCCAGTGCCAATCCTGGCACTTCGTCGCAGAGACGCGCAAGCTCGTAGGGGTCCCCATTGAATGGGTCGCTTGCGTTCTCCACCAGTAGCTGGACGCCCAGTGCGGCCGCCTTCTCCTGCAGGCCTTCCAGAGCCGCGTAGACACGCCGCTTGTCCGTCTCGTCCGCCGCAGAGCCGGGATGGATCACAAAGCGATCCCAACCCAGGTCGTGTACAAACTCCAGCTCCCATTCCATCCGCTGCACGTTCTCGGACCGGAGCGCCTCATCCGTCGAACCGAAGTGCCGGTTGTGCGCGGGGAGCGTGTGCCACCAGCTCTGCAGGCCGCTTGCCGCAATGGCCTCCCTCAGTCTTTCCCGCGACTCCGAGTCCTCTGGCGCCGGGCAGTACATCTCTGGGATCTCGGCCGAGGTGAAGCCGTACGACCCCGCGGTGCCGAACGCATCTCCAGTGTCCCAGAACTCCTGATTCAGATACGCCGCAATCTCGTACATCCGCCCTCCGGGTTTCCAGTTGCCCCTACACGAATGCTGGCCTCAATCCGGTGTTCCGGCTCCCTGCCGCCACCCACAGCCACGATCTCCATCCTATGGCACCCCGCTTCCCCTCTGTGATCTCGGAGGTCTCTGTGGTTGCTGTCTGCTGGTTGGGGCTAGACCGCAATCCCCGGCCCCCAGGGCGCCATGGCCACCGTCGCATAAGGGTTCGTGATAATGTCGTCCTCGGCCAGTGCGGTCTCCCACATCCGCCGCACAAGGTCCCGCTTGATTTCCTCGTAGTCCGCCTGGTCGGCCAGGTTCACCATTTCGTGGGGGTCGGCCTCCAGATCGTAGAGCTCGTCGAAATCGAACCCGTTGTACACATACTTGTGCGTGTGGGTCTGCACGATACGCTGGGTGTAGTAGAGCTCCACGCCGTTGAACTGCGTGTAGTGCGTATCCCGCCAATTCTCCGGCGTTTCCTCGCGCAGCCACGGTACCAGGCTTTGACCCGCCACGCCCTCCGGAACGGTCTCGATTCCCGCCAGGTCGAGGAACGTGGGTGCGAAGTCCATCACATTCGTCAGCGCAGAGACCTCCCTGCCGGCCGTATCGATTCCATTGGGCCAGCGCACCGCCAGCGGGATGTGGTAGGCCTCTCGGAAGGAGCCCACCCCCTTGCAATACAACCCGTGAGCCGCGCAGTAGTCCCCGTGGTCCGACGTACGGATCACGAGTGTGTTGTCGGCCTGCCCAGTGGCGTCCAGCGCAGCCAACACCTCCCCGAACATCTCGTCCATCATCGTGCAGTAGCCCCAGTAGTGGGCTATCGATTCCCGTACTTCATCCTCGGACAGCTGATCCCAGTACTGCTGCCGCTGGCGCTGGTAGATCCGGGGCTTGTCCGCCATCCGATCTCTGAAGCTTGGGGGAAGCTGCACGTCCGCAGGATCATACTTGCCCGCGAACCGCTCCGGAACGATGAAGGGATCGTGCGGCCCCGTGGGACCTGCGAACAGACACCACGGATCTCCCGAGGTCGCGAGTTCCGGCAGGGCGTCCACTGCATGCCGGACGGTCTTGTGGTCCCCCGAATCTTCGTATCCCTTGGGACCGGTCATCTTGCGTGAACCGTATAACTGATAGTGTCCCCATCCCGGCCTGAGGACCTGACCCCGCTCGCGCTTCTCCGGGACCCCGGCCCCCGCCCCCTTCCAGCGGGAGGCCCCCCGATCGCCGATCTCGCCGTCGCCAGGAGCGGTCACGTGCAGCTCCTCCCAACCCCGGTCCGAGGGATTCTCCAGGTTGGTGACATGCCACTTGCCCGAGTAGGCCATCCGGTAGCCCGACTCTCGGATCAGTTCGGAGAAGGTGACGACCCCCTCGTTCAGCCCCTTGTGGATGGCCGTGTGGGTCTTCACGTTGTTGTACACCCCGTGCCGGCTCGGATACAGCCCCGTCATGAAACTGGCGCGCGTGGGGCAGCAATGCGCCGCAACCGTGTGGCAGTTCCGGAACAGGACCCCGTCCCGCGCCAGCTGCTCCGTGTGGGGCATCTGGCATGGGTGCTCGGGGAACGACACCTGTGCCTGCTCCTGGTCCGTCATATAGATCAGAATGTTGGGCCGCTCTGCCTTCACCTTGCCTCCCTCATCTCAGAACAGCGCTCAGGCCTGAATCCATGATGCATTCCTCTGTGTGTCAGCGCCTGGGCCTCCCCGCATACTGGATGTCGTAGTTTCCGCGCTTGGAGCCTGTCCCGGCCGACTGCAATGAGAAAACTCCTATAGGCTGTCAACAGCAGCCGGGACGTCTTTCGTAGTTCCAGTCTTGACGATTCAGGATTAACCCCTGCCCACGTAGAGCTGCCCGACCGGAAGCACAATCGACTCCAGCATGTTCACGTGCGGTGGCAGGGTCGCCATCAGAACCGCGGCCTGCGCCAGCTCTTCCACGGACATCATGGGTTCATCGTCGGACTCGACTCCCGAATCCTGCCTCCGCTCAACCAGGGTGTTCCCCGGATGCAAGCAGCTACACGCGATCCCGTGGTCGCGACCCTCCAGAGCCGTCACCTGTGTCAGTCCCCAGATGCCGAACTTGCTCGTACTGTACGGAGCCGAGTTGGGTCGCACCCGCTGGGCCGAAATGCTCCCGATGTTGATAATGCGTCCCCCGCCCTGCGCCTTCATAATGCGCACCGCGGCTCGGGTACACAGGAACGGGCCACGGAGGTTGACCGCAATCACCTTGTCCCAGGCCTCGATCGAAAGCTGGTCGATTGGCCCGCCGTCGAACGCCCCGGCATTGTTCACCAGGATGTCCAGCCGGCGGAACTGAGCCATCGCCTGCCTGAACAACTCACCTACCTGTCCGTCATCGCTCACATCCGCGGCGTGGGCGAGCACGTCCACACCCTCCCCTCTGATCTCCTCCGCCGCTGCCTCCAGCGTTTCTGGATCCCTTGAGGCCATCACCAGAGCTGCACCTTCCTGCGCCAGACCGCGCGCAATGCCCTTGCCGATCCCCCGGCTCGCACCCGTCACCAATGCCACCTTGCCGTCGAGCTTCCCCATTGCGTCCTCCCCTCACTCTCGTCTGTTGAGCACCTCACCTATGTACGCGCAGCTGGGTGCGCCGCATTCGGATGCGCAGGATCCAGAATCAACTCGCCCTCCAGGTTGTCGGAGATATCCTGCGGATCCATCAGCAACGGATGGTACTCGTCACGCAACCATATCTTCGCGTGGTCTCCGTAGTGGGGACTCGCCGGATGTCCGGACTGGCCGCCGGTTGTGGTCGCCCAGCTCCGGGGCGGGTCGCCGAGGTCCACGACCATACGGTACGAAGCGAGACCCGTCAGCTCAAAGGGCTTTCCAAGGCTGTAGCCCGCCGCGCGCACCGTCCCCGTGCCACCGGAAGTCTCGAACGGGCCCAGGTCGAAGATCTCTTCCAGGGTCTCGTTCTCGCTGATCGGGTGCTCGAACCTCACCGTGTGCAGCCGACCCCATCTCCATTGGGACCGTCGAGGCCCCACCTTCTCGCGCAGCCAATCCAGCGCCTCTGACAGCGCGCCCAGCGCCTCGGACCCGATGTCGGTTCCCTGCGCAAACCAGCCCGGGTCGTCGCCGAGCAGGAGGCGTCGTGCCACACTGCCCGTCCTCCCGGCGACTAGCGGTACCACGCGTTCCGGGAACCGGGCGCCCGCCACGCGTCTGAGCCAGTGTTCCCAGAACGCCGAGAACACGGTCGGAGCCACCGCATCCACCTCATACGCGCCATCCCAACCATCCAGCAGCTCACCAAGGTTGCGCAGCCTCTGCTGTCGCGCGGTGCGCGCGAGGCGAGCCACCGCTGGCGCCAGCTCCCGGGCGCGCGCGTGGATCACGTCAGACTGAATGGCGCCCACCGAATCCGGTGTGTGCCGCCCCGAGCCCTCGACCCGTTCCCGTATCCGGCGGAACCGGTATCCGTCCGACCATGACCCGAGACTCAGGTAAGGTCCTCGGCCGCCCCAGGGAGGGTTGTTCGCCGTGGCGATCCAGTCGCGTTCGGGATCGATCAGTTGAGGCAGATCGTCGAACGAGTAGGTCCTACCCCAATCGTGGGCCGGATCGTTCGCGGGTCGGTACCCGTGCCAGGTCGCACGTCGGGTGGGGATGTCCCCCACCACGTGATAGCCGATTCGTCCATCCGAGTCGGCAAACACCAGGTTCAGGATCGGGCACGGCCACCTTCGCAGGGCGGCCAGAATGTCGTCGACACATCTCGACCGATGCAGGGCCAGCATCGCCTCGAATCCCGTCGTCGCTTCTGCACCCGTCCAGCGCATCGAGAGTGGGGGCTCGGGTTTGCCGTCGATCAGAGGAACGAAGTCGTCCATCACCGGTCCGCGAACCGTTCGCCGGATGCTCAGCAGCTCGGGAGACTGCCCACGAACGGCGATTTCCTGCTGGTCGACTTCGAACGGGCGCCACTCACCTCCGTCAAGATACTGACCGGAGTTCCCTTGAGAGACCGTCTCCCGGTACAGGTCGCGGACCGAAGCCGTGTGGTTGGTCACCCCCCAGGCCGTGTGCCGTGTGTGGCCCAGGTAGATGCCCGGTGTGCCGAGGAAGACCGCGCCCACGGCGTCCATGCCCGGTGCCGTGAGCTGGGCCTGGTACCACTGGCTCGGGTGCATCACGGCGTTGTGAGGGTCCGAGGCCAGAATCGGCTTGCCCGAGCTGGACCGACTGCCCCCCACGACCCAGTTGTTGCTCCCCTCCCCGGTATCCCAGTCGCCGATGCCGGCGGGCTCCTCCGAGGGCACGATCGTTTCCTCCCCCGCCTCGATCGTCAGGAAGAGGTCGAGCAGATGGGGTGGGAGGAAACGCCTGATGGCCTCGCCGGCGGTGATGTTCTCCAACCTGCCCGTGAGCATCCACCATCGCCACTTCCACACAGCGATGGTGTCTTCCGGCCGCCAAGGTTCCGGCTGGTAGTCCAGCAGATCGAACTCCACCGGAGGGGGAGCCGATCCCCCGTCCATCCACGAGTTGATGCCCGACGCCATCGACTCCAGAACCAGCATCACCTCGTCGGGTGCCTCGGACGCCGCATCTTCAGCCGCCTTCGACAGCCCGACGGTGCGGTGTAAACGGTCCGAACCCAGGTACCTCGGGCCCAGCACCTCCGCCAGCCGGCCCTGCGCCAGTCGCCGCCGATAGTCGAGCTGCCAGAGTCGGTCCTGCGCCATGCCATAGCCCAACGCAACGTAGCAGTCGGCCAGCGACTTCGCCTCGATGTGGGTGACGCCCCATCGGTCCCGCCGCACCCGTACGGGCCCGTCCAGCGGGGCGTGGAGACGGCCCTCGATCCTGGGTAGCTTGCCGCGGAGATAGCGCCTCCTGAGATCCATCAGCGCTCGGCGGGATATCCCCAGCTCCTCCGCGCCCTTGTCCGCCGATATCTCTCCCCGCAGAAGCCGCCTCAGGACCCCGAAGCGTTCCTCCGACATCCTTACATGCAAACCTGCTCCCTCCTATGGCGTCAACTACCGTACCTCGAGCCCCTCTTCCCCGCCCTGTATCGATGACAGCACCCACGGGTCGCGCGTATCCATCCGGAACGACTTCACCTTGCTCCGCATCTCCTCGGCCACGCTGGCCAGCTCAGGGTCGTCGATCCGGTTCACGGCCTCTGCGGGGTCGGTTTCCAGGTCGAACAGCGCCTCCGGATCCTGGTGGAGAAAACGGTCCCTCGGTCGTTGCCCGAGCATCTCGATCCCTTCCTCCACTACCGCCTGCCACGTCGGAGAAGCGAAAAGATCGCTTGGGAGCGGCGTGGTCAGCTCGGGATACAGGTTCCGGACGTACTTGTACCGCCGTCCCCGAAGCACCCGATAGGGATAGTAGTTCGTCACCTCGTGAAAGGTGTGGGAGTAGAAGGTCTCATCCCAGCCTTCGGGATGCGCCGCGTCCAGGATCGGAATCATCGAAAGCTCGGGCAGATCACCTGGGGATTCCACACCGCACCACTCCAGCACGGTGGGCATGATGTTGCACCAGTTCACCAGGGCGTCGCACACCACCTCGCGTTGTTCCCCCGGGCGCACGATGATCAGGGGACAGTGGTGCCCCCCTTCGAAGGAAGATGCCTTTGCGCCCGGGAACGGCATACCGTGGTCACTCATCACGATGATCAACGTGTCGTCCGCACGCCCGGCCTCCTCCAGCACTCGCACCGCCATCCCGTATCCCTGGTCCAGACGGGAAACGGCTTGGTAGTACTCGGCCAGCTCTCGCCGAACCGCCTGATGATCAGGCAGGAATGGCGGCACGATCACCTCGTCGGCTGAGTACCTGACCTCCTCAACGCCGGGGTAGGTCCCCTTGTTTCCGAAGTCGCGGTGCGGGTCGCCGAATCCCATGTGCAGATAGAACGGACGGTCTCCGATCGCGCCGAGAAACTCACGTGCGCGCTCCGCCATCGCCTGCACGTTGCGGACCCCGCCCTGTACCTTCTGCATGTCGTGGGTCCAGGGGTACACCGACTCCGGCTGTACGTGCAGCTTGCCGATGATACCCGTCGCGAACCCGGACGCGTTGAGGACCTTGGGGATGGACGGCATCGTCAGGTGGGTATGGAAATTGTGGATGGAGTGCGAGTGCCCATACTGCCCGTGGGTGTGACTGTAGTTCCCCGTGAGGAGAGACGCACGGCTCGCCGCGCACGAGGGAGTCGTGCAGAAGGCGTGGGCGAATCGCGTTCCCTTCGCTGCCAGGGCGTCCACATTCGGCATCTGGATCACGTCGTTCCCGTAACACCCCGCAATCGGACTCCAGTCATCTGCAATCAGCAGCAATACGTTGCGATACTCAGGCATTCCCTCCAGCTCCCGTTTTGCGCTGTTTCGCCTTCATCTTGCAGTGGGGATTGCGCATCTTGCACTTCCCTGGGTCTTCCGGACCATCTCTTTCACGCCACGAAGACCTCTCCGTCGTCGCCCTTGCCGCACATCTTCGCCTCTCCCGAGCGCACCGTGTCGGTGTAACCCTCCGGACCTGGTGCTCCCGCCACGAGCTGGACCCATCCCTCGGCGGTGCCCGAGGCCCCCTCCGCCCGCGCGCCGAACCAGCCCTCGTGATCCAACACCGATAGCTCCAGGGGATCCTCAGGCCCCGATACGGCCATGATCGCCCCGATCCGGGTCGCTTGAGAGGATTCCCGGGTCTCCGCGGTCACATGCCAGTGATTCGGCATATCCTTGTGGAACTGCTCCGGGATGTCATGGTTGAACGGTGTGTCGAACTGGTCCGTCTGACTCATGCCCAGTCCCCCCGGTGACCAGAGCTGAACGTCGAGCATAGCGCCGTCGCGTCTGGACACCACCCGGTTGTCGTCGATTTCCATCTCCTCGAACGCGTGGAGCATCCACTGGAAGCGGGAGGGTGCCGGGGCCTCCAGGTCGTCGAGAATCAGAAACAGCCCCGGCCGCAGAAAGAGGATGTGCCGGTCGAACCGCGGCAGCTTCCCCATGTATGCAGGCGCCGCATCGCCCACCACGTAAGTGATTCTCGGGCGCTCCTCGAACACCGTGATCTGGCCGCTGGCCTTTCCCTCGCGAATCACCTGTCCTTCGCCGTTCACCAGCACGCAGTTGTTGGCCTTCGTCGACCGCGTCCACTCCGCGTGGTGTGGCTGTCCATAGCTCGGGCCGTAGTACCCCGATGGAATCGCCAGCGCCTTTCCGCCCTTCATGACCGCGAAAGCGTTCTGGTCCGCGTGACTGTGAGATACGCTTCCGTACGGACTGCTCTTAAAGAGCAGGAAGGTGTCCGTGTCTGGCTGCGATAGATCCCCGTGCAGCGCGGCCCATCCGACCCCCCTGAACGCCCGGGATCCGGGCATGTCGGTCGGTGGCTTCGAGGGAAGCTCGTCCTCGAAAACGAGCGACAGCTCACCGCCACCGCCGCTCCACCCTTCCACCTGGTCGGCCCACCACCCGGCATACGGGTCGTCGAACAGGCGGGCGTGATGGGCCAGGATGGTCGCATACCCTCCGCCTGCCCCCTGACCCGCGCCTCCACGTTCGGCTCCATCGCCGAACGGCTTGATTTCACCCCGTAGGGCCGTGCAGTAGAAGAAGAAGTACCGGACCTTCCGGAAGAAGGGCCGCTGCCACAGGTCGAAGTCACACGCGATCCGCAAGCCCTCGAAGGCCGGAAGGTAGACCTGGTTGTAGCCCAGACCGTAGCCCACGCCCTCGGCCCAGCCACCCTCGTAGCCCCCCCAGTGGGGATAGAACGTCGTCAGCCCTTTCAGGGAGTAGTCCAGCCACGTCTTCGCCCCATCCGACTCCCCGGCCATCACGATGGCCATCTCCGACAGGTAGGCGATGAGTCGTCCATTGTGGCTTTCGCCTGGCGAGGCGAGGTAGTCCCTGCGTTCGAGCCGACGATAGGTCTGCCACGCGCGCTCCTCGCACATCCTGAGCACCCGGGAGCGCTCGTCGTCGGTCAGCGCACCGTAAAGCCAGTCATACGCCCGGTGGGCGCAACGTGAGAAGCTGAGGCCAGGCTCATCCCCCCACTTCGCGCTCACCGAAGTCACGTCGTCATCGTCCGTCGGCCATCCCGTGACCTCCATCAGGATCCGCTTGGCCGCCTCGGCGTACTTGGCCTCTTCCGTCATCAGGAATGCCAGCGAGAGGTCCATCAGCGCGCTGTTGATATACCGCCTGAAATCGCCGAAATACTCCTTGTAGGCCAGCCGGCATACCTTAGGATCCTCGGCCTCGTGATAGGTCGGATACACGGGTGCCGGCATGTCCAGCGCCCGATCGGCCGATCGGAGACAGGCCTGCCAGGAACGGCTCCGCGATGTCTCCAGTGTACTTCGGATGGCGTCGAGGTCGCGACTGGGGTAGAGCAACCGGGGATGCCCCTCCGGTACCCGGGCCAGCAAGGCCTCCGGATCCACCCAGGGAAGCTCCGGGGACCCCTCTGCTACCGTGAACGACATCTCGCCGCGGCGCACCTTGTCCCGTCGGTACTGGTCCTTTGCCACGACGTCCCATCGGTACTCCCCCGGAGCCAAGACGCGGTCCGGCAGGTGAACCGGCTCGGTGCCCAGATCCTTCTGATAGACCAGAGATCCCTCTGCATCGCGGATCTCCACCCTGTAGCCGCCTGCGCCCTGTGCGGGCAACCACGCCAGGCCCGGCGGCGACGCGTCCACGACGGCCCCGTCCGCGGGACGGGGAAACAGCATCTGATCCCTTTCTCTCTCGGTCAGGAACTTCATCTCTGCCTCCCTCGTCCGTCAAGCGGGCACCGATCCCCGCCGCCGTCCGGATTGGCCTTGTGATGACATGGCCAAACCGGTATTTTGGGTTTCGATCAGCTGGCCGATTCCGTCGGGGATCCCAACACCCGGTCGCGGAACTCAGGACGACCTCGCCGCCAGACGGCCCACAGCGCCAGCGCGCCCCCGAGGGCCCCGGCCGTGTCGAACACGACGTCTGACCAGGTTCCCAGGCGCTCGGGAATCAGGGCCTGGTGCAGCTCGTCTGTGGCCGCGTAGAGAACCGAGAGCAGCACGCTCCACCCCAGCCGCGACCGGATCCCACCCGCACGTGGCCGGATCGATCGGAACCAAAGATAGGCCAGCACGGCGTATTCGGCCACGTGGGCGCACTTCCGCATCACGTAGTTCAGGCTCCCGAACAGCTCCTCGGTACCCTCCGCGGACGTGTGCGGAGCCAGAAGACTACTCGACAGCAGAAAGATGACGCCCATCCAGACCAGAAGGGCAACACGCCAGCGCCGCAGTGACAATCTCTCCCCCCATCTTGGACCAGGTCTCGCCTTCGGTTCACACGAAAACGGCCGGGACTTGGGACCGGGAATCGAAATCCCCTGAAGAACATCCCCGATCTCGGGCCCCAGGCCGCCGGCCCATGAAAGATCGTCCATCCCTATCGCACCGTCAAGCACAATCAAGCTACACCTACGGGCCCGGGGGGGACGGTCTGACTCCTTCGGAATTTTGTGGGGATGGTCCCCAACCAGGAATGAGGAGGAGATGATATGGAGGGCTATCAGCAAGAGTTTCTGGACTTCCTCGTCCGGACGGGAGCGCTCCGCTTCGGTGAGTTCAAGCTCAAGAGCGGCAGGCTCTCTCCCTACTTCTTCAACGCGGGTCAGTTCTACCGCGGAGCCGACGTCGAGCGCCTCGGATACTACTACGCCTGTGCGGTGCGTGAGCTGGAGGCATCCCCCACCGTCGTCTTCGGGCCCGCGTACAAAGGCATTTCCCTTGCGGTCGCCACAGCGATCGCGCTCCGACAGCACTTCGAAGTTGACGCCGCATTCAGCTTCGACCGGAAGGAAGTGAAGGATCACGGCGAGGGGGGATGGGTGGTGGGAAAGGCCCCCGTCGAAGGAGACTGTCTCGTCCTCGTCGACGATGTGATCACGGACGGGGCGACCAAGATGGATGTCATTCAGCGGCTGCGGGAGGGCACGCAGGCGCAGATCGGCGGTCTCGTAATCGCACTGGATCGCAAGGAACAGAACGCGCAAGGTGGCGATTCCGTGGCTGAGGTCGAGGCCTCTACGGGCGTTGCCGTCCGCTCCATCGTCACCGTCCTCGACGTTCTGGAGTACCTCCCGGGGAGGACGATCGATGGCCGAGTCGCCCTCACCGAGGCCGACCAGAGGGCCATCGAGGACTACCTGGCCGAGTATGGCATCGGAAAGTAGCTCACACCGTGCCACCCGTTCCACAATAGGCCACGGCGGTCAGCGCGTACACCTGAGCGACACGCACCAGTTCGGACACCGGCACCCGTTCGTTCGTCGTATGAGCCCCCTTGGCATCCGGCCCGTGGGTCAGAACGGGAATGCCCGCGCGGGGAGCAAAGGTGTTCCCGTCATCCACAAAGGGCTTTCCGCCGAGGGGCAGCGTCTCACCGGTCACCGCGCGGTGCGCCGCCTGAAGCGCAGAAACGATGGGATCGTCCTCTCCGATCCGGATGGCCTCGCCCTGCATACGGTATTCGACCGACTCCGATACACCGTTGCCCTCGGCCACCTCACGGACCAGGGACCGGAATGCCTCCTCGACCTCGGCCGCCTGCCCTGGGGTCACCCAGCGGCGCGTGCCGTTGATTCGACAGGTGAGGGGCGACTGGTTGTAGATCTCCCCCGCTGAGACCTTCCCAACGAAGACCGAATCCCTTCCGGCGTACTGATCTGGCCCTTCCTCCAGCCTTTGATCCAGCTCCCGCAGACGACAGACCAGATCGGCCCCCGCAGCCACCACGTCCGGGCATCCCGGGTCCCGTTTCACTTCGTGAACTGGTTCGCCTTCGCGGCTCAGCACGATCTCGAATATCGCCATCCCTCTTCCCGCCAGGGCCAGGCAGTCCGGCAGGTACTCCGGGAGCAGCACCGCGTCGCCCACGTAGCCGCCGTCGATCAGCGCCTTCAGCTGCCGCCGATCCCCCCAGGGTCCCTCGTGGTGGTCGTGCGCCGTAACCAGAACAGCGCCCCAGGGGAGTACCGACGTGTCTCGCAGCACCCTCAGGGCTTCCACAAAGGCGGCGATCCCTCCCTTCATGTCTGACGTCCCCGAGCCGTAGAGCACACCGTCCTCGACGCGTGGCGCCACGAAGGGAAGGTGGACCGTATCGAGGTGCCCGTCGAACTGCAGTGTTGGACCGGGCTTGCCCGTATCGAGTCTCGTGACCACGGCCGGAGCC